>NZ_BAAAAP010000003.1:0-264944 GCF_054768215.1 Clostridium sp. CTA-1 | reverse complement strand
ATTTAAAATAAATTTATCAACAACACTTTTATATTAGTATTTATAAATAAAAATCCTATCTAGTTAAATTGCTATTATAACTAAATAGGATTTTTATTTATAAATTAATTATTTTTAATAATAAAATTTAAAATATCGAATATTTTCATTTACTATAATAATTTATTAATGTCAATATGGAAATCACCATTAATATACCTTCATATATATAAAAAATATATTAGCTGCAGCAAGAAAAATACAAACTAAAGAATAAAATTTATCTCTTATACCCTTTGAAAAATCTAACATCTTTACGGCCCAAACAATCATAGTAAAAAACATACACCATTGAAGTGTATAATAGCTATCAAAATATTTTATATATGTAAATTGATATATAGTAAGTAAGGTTGCTAGTAATGCCACAGTTGTTATTATAACCATTATCCAACCTAATATATTTATATACTTTCTCATCTTTATCCTCTCCACATTCTTTGAGCTATTATTATAAATTAAGCCAATTAAATAATATACCTTTTTTCATTCATTGTAAATATATGTTTCTACAATGTTATTATTTAATTTTATTGGAAAATTCTTCTTCATTAATTACTTTTACTCCTAATTCAACTGCTTTTTCATATTTAGATCCTGGTTTTTCCCCTACTAAAACATAGTCTGTATTTTTACTTACACTACTAGAAACTTTAGCTCCTAAAGACTGTAATTTATCTTTTATTTCTCCTCTGCTATAATTATTTAAACTTCCTGTTACAACTATAGTTTTACCCATAAAAGGATTCTCATCAATTATTTCTTCTTCATAATAAGGTTTTACACCCAAATTTAATAATTCTTCTATATTATTTATAATCTTTTCATCTTTAAAAAAATCATATACACTCTTAGCTACTATTTCCCCCACATCTGGAACTTCTACTAATTCTTCTATCGTTGCACTTTCTATATTTTCTAAAGTTTTAAATTTCATTACTAAATCATTAGCAGTTTTTTTACCTACATTAGGTATTCCTAATGCATATATAAAGGATGGCAAATCACAATTTTTACTATTTTCTATAGCATCTATAAGATTTTGAGACTTTTTATCCCCAAATTTATCCAAGGTTAATAATTCTTCTTTTTTTATTTTATACAAATCTGCTATAGATTTTATATCTAATTTTTCAAAAAGTTGTTCTGCAGTCTTTTCACTAAATCCTGCTATATTCATAGCCTCTCTACTAGCAAAATGAACTATACTTTTTACCATTTGTGGTTTACAAGATAATGTATTCTCACAATAATAATGTACTCCATTTTGTACTAGATGGCTATTACAATAAGGACATCTATCTGGTGCCTCTATTTCTTTACTTTCCTCTAAGGATTCTTCCACTACTCCCATTATCTCCGGTATAACATCATTAGATCTTCTAACTAAAACCTTAGCACCCAATTTTACATTTTTTCTTTGAATATCGTCCATGTTATTTAGTGTAGCTCTTTTTACCGTAACTCCTCCTAGTTCTACAGGCTCTAATAAGGCTGTTGGAGTAACTCTTCCGCTTCTTCCTACATTCCATTCTACATCTAGAAGTTTCGTGGTAATTTCCTTAGCTTCAAATTTATAAGCTATAGCCCATTTGGGGAATTTTATAGTATATCCTAATACTTTTCTTGTTTTAATATCATCTACAACAATTACTGCCCCATCTATATCATAATCTAGTTCTTCCCTTATAGATTCTATATATTGAATTTCTTTTTCCACTTCCTCCATGTTAGTACATTCTTTAATATACTTATCCTGAGGCAATCCCATATTTTTTATAAATTTCATCATTTCTGTATAACTTTTAAATTCTGGGCCTTCATTATAACCTACATCATAAAAAAATGCTGATAAATTTCTTTTAGAAGTTTCTTTAATGTCTAAATTTCTAAGTGCTCCTGCAGCCCCATTTCTTAAGTTCTTTAGAGGTACTTGAGCAGTTTTATTATATTCTTCGAAAGCTGTTTTAGTCAGTATAGCTTCCCCATGTACCTCTATAACATGGTTGTTCTTTATTTTTAATGGCACAGTTTTTATAGTTTTTATTTGTGCTGTTATATCCTCTCCTATAATACCAGTGCCTCTTGAAGCACCCTTTACTAAAATACCATTCTCATCATATGTACAATTCACTGTTAGTCCATCAAATTTTTTAGTAACTATATATCTTAACTCTGGTAATTTATCTTCATTTATAGAATTATATTGCTCTACAGTTTTTAAATTTCTATTATGCCACTCTGTTAATTGACTCATATTTTGTGCTTTATCCAAGCTCCAAAGTCTTCCTTTATGAGTATATTTACCAAATTCACCTAATATGTTATCTCCTACCCTTTGGGTTGGTGAATAAGGCAATGTAACTTTAGTTTCCTTCTCTAAAACTACCAATTCATCATATTTTAAATCATATTCTTTATCAGATATGCTAGAATTATCTAATACATAATACTCATAAGCATGCTGATTTAATTCCTCTACAAGTTCTTTCATTTTCTCTAACTTGTTATCCATGTATATACCTCCTAAACCGCTTCAATTGGTGCCATACTAAGCATTAATATTTTAACACCTCTACGGTCAAAAGCAATAGTTAACTTTATGTCATCAGAAACCTTACTCATACTAACTATAGTCCCTACTCCAAAATCTTTATGTTTAACCTTTGAACCTACATTAAGCTTATTAGAATCTACACTATTTTTAGGTCCATTATTTAAATTAGGTGATTTATAGGAATTAATACTATTTGTTTTTTGTGACCTTATTCCAAAATTTTTAGGCAATACTTTATCTGTTGCTACTTCTCCAGTAATATTTACGTTGTCCTTTAAGTCTTTTGATATCTCACTTACAAAATCTGATAAAGCATAAGCTACAGTTCTTCCAAATACTTTTCTAATTTCTGCTGAAGTTATATATAACTGCTCTTTTGCTCTTGTTATAGCAACATAACATAACCTTCTAGACTCTTCCATTTCTTTTGGATCTGATAATGATTGCGTTCCTGGAAATATCCCATTTTCCATACCTACCATAAATACTACAGGAAATTCTAATCCTTTAGCACTATGTACCGTCATCATAGCCACACTATCTGAATTTTCATCATAATTATCTATATCTGTAACTAATGCTACCTTTTCCAAAAACATTCCTAAAGATTTATCTTCTGATTCTTTTTCAAAATCAGCTGCTGCAGAAACTAGTTCTTTTAAATTTTCTACCCTACTTACATCATCTGGATTCTTAGAACTTTTTAATTCTTTTAAGTATCCTGTCTCTTCTAATATTTCTTTTATAAGAGCAGATACACTTATCTCATCTTTTTTTCTTATAAAGCTATTCATTATACTTACAAACTTTTTAATAGATGTTATACTTCTTTGAGACAATGTTAATATTTGATCCGCATCTAAAAGCACGCTATACATACATTCATCCATTTCATTTGCAAATTCTTGAACTTTTTTTACTGTAGCATCCCCTATACTTCTTTTAGGTACATTTATTATTCTCCTTAAACTTATATCATCTAATGGATTGTTTATAAGCTTTAAATAAGCCATTAAATCTTTTATTTCTTTTCTATCATAGAACTTTAATCCACCTATTAATCTATAAGGTATATCTCTTTTCATAAATACATCTTCAAAAATACGGGATTGAGCATTAGTTCTATATAAAACTGCAAAATCATTAAAAGATTTGTCACTATCCTTTATTATTTTTTTCATTTCAGATGCTACAAATTTTGCCTCATCTATATCAGAATATGCTCTAAATACTTTTATCTTGTTTCCATTTTCATTTTCAGTTCTTAAAACTTTATTTTTTCTTTGAGAATTATTTTTTATAACCTCATTGGCAGCATTTAATATATTGCCCTTTGATCTATAATTTTGCTCTAATTTTATAACCTTAGCTTCTTTATAATCCTTCTCAAAATTTAATATATTACTTATATCTGCCCCTCTCCATTCATATATGCATTGATCATCATCACCAACTACACATATATTTCTATGAACTGAAGCTAATAATTTAACTAATTCGTATTGAGATTTGTTAGTATCTTGATATTCATCCACCATTATATATTTAAACTTTCTTTGGTAAAATTCTAATGCCTCTTTATTTGTTTTAAATAACTCCACAGTTTTATATATCAAGTCATCAAAATCTAATGCATTATTGGTCTTTAATTTTTTCTGATATAAAATATATGCATCTGCAATTTTGTCTTTTCTATAATTTCCATTAGAAATTTTTTTAAATTCCTTAGGTGATATTAAATTATCCTTTTGAGTGCTTATAGTATTTATTATTTCTCTGTCTGTAATTTCTTTATCATTTATATTTAATTCTTCCATACATTGCTTAACTAAAGTTTTTTGGTCATAGGTATCATATATAGTAAAGTTTTTATCATAACCTAACTTATCTATTTCTCTTCTTAAAATCCTTACACAGCTAGAGTGAAATGTAGAAACCCACATTCCTTCTACCACCTCTCCTACTAGAGCCTTTATTCTTTCTTTCATTTCTCCTGCAGCCTTATTTGTAAAAGTTATAGCCAAAATTTTAGAAGGATATATATTCAAATTTTCTATCATATGAGCTATTCTATGAGTCAAAACCCTTGTTTTACCTGAACCTGCCCCGGCTAGTATTAGTAAAGGTCCATCTATGGTAGTAGCAGCTTCATATTGTTCTTTATTTAATTTATTTTTTAAATCCATTCCATCAGCTCCCTAAGTTTATCTGTTTTACATCTTCTTAATATTATATCATTTTAAATATTAGTTAAACATTCTTATAAATTTAAAATGTGCTAGTAAAAACTAGCACACAATAATTAATCCTATTTATTTGTTCTCTATTCTATTTAATACTATTTTATAGCCTTCACTTCCATAGTTAAGGCATCTATTTACTCTGCTTATAGTAGCAGTACTAGCCCCTGTAGCCGCTGCTATTTCCAAATATGTAATTTTCTTTCTAAGCATTCTAGCTACTTGGATCCTTTGTTCTAAAGCTTTTATCTCGTTAATAGTACATATATCGTCAAAAAACCTATAACATTCTTCTTTAGTTTTTAAACTTAAAAAAGCCTCACATAGAAAGTCCATTTCTTCACTTTCTAATTTAGATTTATACTGCTCCATATGTTTCAGCTCCTTATCCAAACTCCAATTTATTATTATACTTTAATTTTATCATGTATTAACATATTAATCTACAAAATCAAATAAATATATAATAATAAAAAATAAAACAGCCTATTGGGGTTATAGGCTGCTTACAATAAATAAAAAGGGGGCTATTTATTCTTTTTACTTATCCTTGCATAACCTATTATAATGAATGAAAATAATAAATGCAAGATTTTTTTGCAAATTTTATTGTAAACTTTTTTTAAAATGATGTTTTTATATTCATAATATTTTAATATATTTTACATTTATATATTTTTTAATATATATATCTCTTCATCTGTTAATTCCCTATATTGACCTTCTTCTAAGCTTTCATCCAATTTTAGTGGTCCAAATTCTTCTCTTTTTAAGTAAATAACCTTTTTATCAACACTTTCAAACATTCTTTTAACTTGATGAAATTTACCTTCATGTATAGTAACTCTTACTTCTGATTCTTCATTAAATGATTTTATTATTTCAAGCTTTGCAGGAAAACATTCATATCCATCATCTAATACTATGCCTTTTTTAAATTTCTCTATATCTTCATCAGTAACCTTTTTATTAATTTTAGCATAATATATTTTATCCACATGCCATTTAGGAGATATAAGTCTGTGATTTAATTCACCATCATTAGTAAGTAAAAGTAATCCTACTGTATTTTTATCTAACCTTCCTACAGGAAAAGGTTCAAAAATTCTATCTTCATCTTCTAACAAATCTACAATAGTTTCATCATAGTTGTCAAAAGTTGCAGAAACTACCCCTTGGGGTTTATTCATCATTAAATAAATATATTTTTTATAAACCAATTCTTTTCCAAATACAAATATTTTATTTTTTTCTGGATCTATTTGCATACCATTATCCTTAACAACTTCACCATCAACATCAACTTGACCCTTCTTAATCAAGGCCTTAACTTCTTTTCTTGTACCATATCCTAAATTAGCTAATATTTTATCTAAACGTTCCATGAAATTCCTCCTAGTTTTGCTTATTCTATTATTAGTATTACCATTATAACAAATTTAAAGGAAAGTGCATTGCACTTTCCTTTTTTATACTCCATAATTTTTCATTATATTTTTTACATAATTTCTTGTTTCACTTGACAACCTGTTTATATCAGAAACATTCTTTACCCCTCTCCACTGAAGAGTTCCAGGACCTGCATTGTATGCTGCCAAAGCTAACTCTTTTACGTTTCCATGCATATCTAGCATTTTCTTTAAATATTTTGTTCCCCCATCTATATTTTGCTCTATATCAAAGGGATTTGTAACTCCTACTTCTCTAGCAGTACCTGGCATAAGCTGCATTAGCCCCTTGGCCCCTGCATTTGATACACAATTAGGATTAAAATCCGATTCCTGTTTTATAACTGCCATTAAAAGTTCTTTCTCTATACCATATTTTCTTGAAGCTTTTTCTACAGCGCTATCTATAGTTATACTACCGGTTCTAACTTCTGATTTTATATTATTTATTTCTCTTTTCGCATCTTCTAATCTTTGTCCTGCTCCATAATATTTATTTCCACTATTTGCTATACCGTCTAATGATAACATATTATTTGAAGCACTAATATCCTCATTTTCCATGGCCTTTAATAAACTATCTAAAACTATTTGAAAACTTGATGAATCTCCAAAGGATGATTTCATTATCTGTCCCATCAATTGCATTTGTAGCATTTGTTGTAATACCATTTCACTACTGTTTACTTTCATAAGTCCACCACCAATTTTAAACATATATTTAATATTATCGTTTATCTTTCTACTTTATTTACACTTTAAATTTAAATATATCATAATCTTCATAAGCACATTTTAAAAAGCTACTTTTTGATAAAACTAATACTTCATATTCCCCTTCATTAAAAGGCATAAAGGTATAATATTTCTTTCTGCTATAATCTTGAACTAGCTTCCATTCCCCTTTATTCATAATATAAAATTGATAAAGAACTGCATTTCCTCCCTCACTATCTACGCTAAAAGTTACAGTTTCATTACATTTTATATCTGTCCTGCTAGTTTTTATTTTTGTATTTGTTATAGGCAATGCTTCCCTTACATAAAATTTAACTTCTTTTTTGGAATCATAAATTTCTTCACTTTCTTTATTTTTAGCTAATACTTCTATAGTATAAGCTCCACTACATTTAGGTATATATTTAAAATCTTTATTTTCAATATAATCTGTTTCTTCTACTTTTTCATTATTTATTTTTAAAATATATTTTATTAAATTATCCTTTGTATTTTGAATAATAACTTTTAATAATATCTCATCTCCTACTATATAGCTAGTCTTCACTGGACATATAACATAATCAATTATAGCTGGTATATAATTATGACTGTTTATATAAGCTATATAATGAGAATCATATTCTCTAGATGAATATTTATGTTTTGCTAAAACTTCTAGTTCATATGTACCTGTTTCTTTTGGTATAAACTTAGCCCAATTACAGGTACCAAAATCTATTTTTTCTTCTTCTTTTCCATCCTTTTTTATATAAAATGCATATCTTACATTATTTCCTCCATTACTTATGGCTCTTATTTCTACTTCTTCTCCTTTTAAAACATGTTTCCCTTTGTCTAATATTACTTTTTCAATTTTTATAGGTTCCTTAATGTATTCTAAGTTTATCGTATATTCTATAGAAGACTTATCATCAAATTCATTTTCACTAGAAGCATCTTTTACCCAGGCTTCTATAGAATATTTACCTGGAATAGAAGGTGTCCATGTATATACATTGTTTCTTATATATCCAGAATCTTCTATATGCTTACCTTCTATTATAAACTTATATAAAAGTTCCTTACCACCTTCTGCATTTATTTTCAACTCTATAGCAGTATCCGTCATTTGAGGTGAGTTTAAATTAGTTGTAAATTTTCTTATAACGATATCTCTATAGGCTTTAACTGTAAATTTTAACATAGCCCTATCATCAAATTCATTTTGAGAATACATATCCTTTACTAAACATAACAATTTATAATCTCCACTATCTTTTTCTGTATAAGATACTACATTATTACTAGAATAGTCTTGTATACATTCCTGTGTGCCATTACTATCTATTTTTATAAATTTATATAATATATCTCTACCTTCCTCATAAACTGATTCCACTTTAAAAACCAAGTCTTCATCACATATTAATTCTTTAGTTAAGCAATTAAAATCAACTATTTCTACATTATCTATAGAATTAACTTTAAAAACTACTTTAAAAGAATCATCATAATCCTTAACAGATTTTAAATCCTTACATTCAACCATAAGTTCTTGTATACCTGGTTTTTTTACTACAAAGGATATGCTATTTTCTGTAGAATAATCCTTTATAAGCTTCCAATTATCATCTTCCTTTAGCCAATATTTAAGCATTAATGGGAATTTGTTGCTTTCCACTACCGCTTCTATTCTTTCTCCCATATTGAGAGTATCTTTATTCAGATATACATTTCTTATAAACTTTTCCTCTGACTCTCCTATTACATAATCAAATTTGCTAATAAAATCAAAGGGTTTGGTGCTATCTTCCTTCTTAGCTTGTACCATTATTATATAATTGCCCTCTTCTTCAGGTACCCAACTTATAGTGTCATTAAAATTAAAATCACTAACTGTATTCCACATACCTTCTTTTCCTATTATGAATTTATATAAAATTTTTTTATTGCTTTCTATAAAAGCTTTAATTTTTATGCTAGAATTTTTCTCCTGAGGACTTTCCTTATCAAAAATAATATTTAACTCTTCCATTATTACACCATCCTCTCTTAAAAACAGTAACAAGTACATTATACTATAATACCAAATTTTGTAATAGCATTTTATTCTATTTATATTATTATATCACCTTGGGAACACTTATTATAAGGAGGTTGATGATTTTATGAAAGAAATAGATAAATATGATGGAGACTATCCATATAAAAAATCCTCTGTTTTTACTGGTAAATCAGAAAAAGGATATCCTATAATAGAAAGATTAAATAATGGATTAGTTTTTCCTGAAGGACCCCAGGAAAGATTAGAATTTAAAGATATGAGAATGGATTAATATTCTATAAAAATCAGAAAATATTAAAATTTAAAGGTGTAAAATAAGAAATATGACTATAGAATTAAAATAGGGTGTCTCAAAATTAAGGCTATTTTGAGACATCCTCTTCTTTAATTAAAATCTTATATAAATAATTTATAATGATATATTTATATATTTTTTATTGAATTATTAGTTTTATAAGATTTTTCTCTAATCTAGTATCATCTTCTAAATTTCTTTTTTTATGATTAGAAGTATTTTTTATACCTGCTCTTCTCATTTTTGCACTTACATGTCTTTCAAATAACATTCTATCTATATTGTCATTACTAAATATATATCCTTTAGGATTTATAGCTTTAGCTTTTTTTCCAAGAGCCATAGCAGCTACTCCAAAATCTTGAGTTATTATTATATCATTTTCTTTAGTTTCATTTATTAGAACCATATCTACGCTTTGAAATCCATGATCTACATATTTAATAATACTATAATTACTATTTATAACATGATTTATATCACAAAACATCATAACATCTATTTTATATTTTTTAGCTACTTGTTCTATTATGTTTCTTCCAGGGCAAGCATCTGCATCTACTAATATTCTCATAAAAATTCTATTACTTCAATCTTTCTTCTAATGTAGCTTTCATATCTTCATAGCCTGGTTTTCCCAAAAGAGCAAACATATTCTTTTTATATGCTTCTACTCCTGGTTGATCAAAAGGATTAACCCCTTGTAAATATCCACTTATTCCACAAGCTTTTTCAAAGAAATACACTAATTGTCCAAAATAATAAGCTGAAAGCTCTGGAACATTTAATACTATAGCTGGAACACCACCATCATTGTGAGCTAAAACAGTACCTCTTAATGCTTGATGATTCACATAATCCATGTCTTTCTCTGCTAAAAAGTTAAGCCCATCTAAATTCTCTTTATCTTCTTTTATTATAATTGATTTTCTAGGATTTTCTACATTTATAAATGTTTCAAATATATTTCTTAAACCTTCTTGTATATATTGTCCCATAGAATGTAAATCTGTTGAAAAATCTGCTGTTGCTGGGAATATTCCCTTTCCATCTTTACCTTCACTTTCTCCATATAGTTGTTTCCACCATTCTCCGAAATAATGTAGACATGGCTCAAAATTAACTAGCATTTCTGTAGTCTTTCCTTTTCTATATAGAGCATTTCTTACTGCTACATATCTATACACATGATTTTTTTCTATATTATCTGAAGAATATTCTTCCCTGGCATCCGCTGCACCTTTCATCATTTCATCTACATCTATTCCGGATACAGCTATAGGTAATAATCCTACTGGAGTTAAAACTGAAAATCTTCCCCCTACATCATCTGGTATTACAAAGGTTTCATAGCCTTCTAAATCAGCTAAAGTTCTTAGAGCACCTTTAGCTGCATCTGTAGTAGCAAATATTCTTTCTTTTGCTCCTTCTTTTCCATACTTCTTTTCTAATAATTCCTTAAATATTCTAAAAGCTATAGCTGGTTCTGTAGTTGTACCTGATTTAGATATTACATTTACACATATATCTTTATCTTTAACTAATTCTAATAAATCAGCCATATAAGTAGAACTTATATTGTTACCTGCAAAATATATTTGTGGCACTTTTCTTTGGTTTTCATCTAAATTATTATAAAATGTATTGGATATCATTTCTATAGCGGCTCTTGATCCTAAATAAGATCCTCCTATGCCTATAACAATAAACACATCACAATTATTTTTTATTTTTTCTGCTGCCTTTTTTATTCTTGCAAACTCCTCTTTATTATAATTTATCGGTAAATCCATCCAACCCAAGAATTTATTCCCTGGACCTGTTCTTTTACGAAGGGTATTATCCATTTCCCTTATTATTGCTTCTAAATATTGTATTTCATGTTCCTCTACATAAGGTTTAGTTTTTGTCAAATCCAGACTTAAAGAATTTCCCATATTTAATACCTCCAATGTAATTATTTACATTTTAATATAAAAGGCTGTTGAAGTAACTCAACAGCCATTTTTTCATTATTCTATTATCTTCTGAATCCTCTATTGTTGTTTCTTTCTTGTTTTCTTGCTCTTCTGCATTCTGGGCATCTTTGTGGTTCGTTTTCGAATCCCTTTTCTTTATAGAATTCTTGTTCTCCTTCAGTGAAAACGAATTCCTTTCCACAATCTTTACATGTTAGCGTCTTATCTGCCATTATATGATATCCTCCTTTATTTGGGATTTACAACCAGTGAAAAAGAACATACTTCCCAAATTCCAGGGGATATACTTCTTTATATTACCAGTTTAAATCTCACATGATTTTATTATTTTAGTATATTATAACAAAATATTAATGCCTAATCAATAGAAAGCATCTCTATTTTGTTACATTTTATTCCATAGCTTCAATGATTAATAATATTATATTATCAAACAATATATAACCATTATTAAACCTCTAGAAAAATTATTTTTTTAGAAAAATTATTTTTTATTTAATTATTAATTTAGTTTACCCTATATACATTGTATAATCCCTAATCTCAAAATTATTTTATCTTATAAATTTTTTTCACATAAAGGTTCTAATATTTTGCTTATAACATCAAATAAGGATACTTTCATTTCTTCTATAGAATAAGGTTCATCCAATATTATAGAACTATAACAGACTGTCCCTGTTAGTTCTATAATCATAAATAACCTTTTCTCAAATTCCTTCTCATCTATTTGTTGTTTAATTATTATATTCTTAAATATATTTCTTATATCAGTAATTTCCTTTGTTTGACTAGAATTTAATAGGGCCTTTCTAAATATACCCCATGATAAATTCTTATGTATAAGCTTTAATAATCTTTTATTATTTTTAAGATATTCTATTATATAATCTGTAAAACAAAGCACTGATTCTATAAATTCTCCCTTACTCTCATTCATAGTATACTTCAAAGCTTCCTTAATTATACTTAAACTTTTCTTTATTATTATTCTATCAATAATATCATATTTGTTTTTAAAATATAAATAGAAGGTTCCCTTAGCTACCCCTGCTTTTTTTACTATATCGTCTATAGAAGTATCATTTATACCCTTTGTTATAAAAAGTTCATAAGCAGATTCATATAATTTTTTTTCTTTTAATAATTTTTTTTCTAGGAACTTTCCACTAGAAGTAGATTTCATCTTAGATTTTAGAACCATTTTAAGTCCTCCCAACTGATTATTGACTCAAAGTCATTTTTCTCCTAATTTAATTATATATCTTTTTCTAATAGTATCAATAGATATTTACATTTTTATTATGAAAGAAATTGAAAAAATTTAATCTTATTCTATAATAAATTATTCCACAAAGATAATTATATATTAATAAGTTTAAATAAATCAATGTGCATACAATTGAAATTAAATATGTTTTATTTAAAAAATAATATATTTATTTGTTTTATATAGATACATTTTTAACAAAAATAATATATTTTTTATAATTAATTAAGGTAATATTATTTAATTTATATTCATATGTATAAGTACTATAAGGCCAAACTTCGAAAACTAGAGCAAGCATTATTAAAATTTTTCCTAAAATTATGGGTATAAAATATTGTTCCATAAGCATTAGGGCATATTTAAAGTTTTATAATTTAACATATACGCTTTACATCTTTCAATATATTTTTTTTAAACTAGTATGTTAAAAATATATCTAAATATAAAGGGGGAAATTTATTATGAAAATACTAATGTATAGTGTACGCGAACATGAAAAACCAGCTATAAAAAAGTGGTTAGAAGCAAATCCTGAAGTTCAAATTGATCTATCTAATGAGGCTCTTTCTGAAGATACTGTCTGTAAGGTAAAGGGCTATGATGGAATTGCAATTCAACAAACAAATAGCATAGGTGGTGAAACTGTTTATTCTACTCTTAAAGAATATGGAATTAAACAAATAGCTTCAAGAACTGCTGGGGTAGATATGATTGATTTAAAAATGGCTTCAGAGAATAATATTCTTGTAACTAATGTTCCTGCTTATTCTCCAAATGCTATTGCAGAACTTGCTGTAACTCATACAATGAACTTGCTGAGAAACATTAAAACTGTAAATAAAAGAATAGCTTTTGGTGATTATCGTTGGTCAGCTGATCTTATAGCTAGAGAAGTAAGATCTATAACAGTTGGTGTAGTAGGTACAGGTAAAATAGGTAGAACTTCTGCCAAGCTTTTTAAAGGACTAGGGGCAAATGTTATAGGTTATGATGCTTATCCAGACAAAAAATTAGAAGAAAACAATCTTCTTACTTACAAAGAATCATTAGAAGATCTTTTAAAAGAAGCTGATGTTGTAACTCTACACACTCCTCTTACAGAAAATACTAAACATATGATAAATAAGAATAACTTAAAATATATGAAACCAGATGCTTTTATAGTAAATACTGGTCGTGGTGGAATTATCAACACTGAAGATCTTATTGAAGCCTTAGAAGAAAATAAAATAGCTGGTGCTGCACTTGATACATTTGAAAATGAAGGATTATTCTTGAATAAAGTAGTTGATCCAACTAAAATTCCTGATCCTCAACTTGATAAATTACTAAAAATGGATCAAGTCTTAATCACTCATCATGTTGGATTCTTTACTACTACTGCAGTTCAAAATATGGTCGATACTAGCTTGGATAGTGTTGTAGAAGTTTTAAAAACTAGTGATAGTGTAAATAAAGTAAACTAGAAATTATCTTTTTTAAAAAAATGAAAGCGTTTTCAGTATTTACTAGTTTCATAGTAAACAGAAAACGCTTTTTATTACCATTTTCGATTTTATGAATTTCTAAAATTAGAAAATGGAATTCAAATATATTTAATATACAGTATTTTTACGAATTCATTTTTAACAATTCTTTTTTATACTAAAAACATTTAAAATTACTTACATACTCTTTGGTTTTTACAAGTTCCTTTTAATTCAAATTCTTGTAAATTCATAAGAGTAATTTCTACCATATTAGATACAGCTTCATCTGTATAGAATCCTAAATGAGGTGTGATAACTACATTTGGGAAACTCTTAAGTCTTTCTAATGTATCATCTTTCATGATTTCATTCATTTTATTGTTATGGAAAACCCCTTGTTCATATTCATAGGAATCTAAGGCTGCTCCAGCTATTTTACCAGATTTCAGTCCCTCTATTAAAGCTTCACTATCAATTAATGCTCCACGTGCTGCATTTATTATAAATACACCGTCTTTCATTTTGGCAATGCTCTCTTTTCCTATCATATGGTAATTATCATCTGTTAGAGGTGCATGCAATGTTATTATATCTGCTTCTTTATATACTTCATCTAAAGATTTATATTCAATATATTCTTTAGCCTTTTCATTTTCAAAAATATCGTAACCTATCATCTTTTTCATACCAAAGCCTGAAAAACCTTCAATTACTTTTAAACCTATTCTTCCAGTTCCTATAACTCCTAAAGTTAAGTTTCTTAATTCTACTCCTATTAATCCACCTAGTGCAAAATTATTAAGTTCTACTCTTTTTAATGCAAAAGGAATTTTTCTTGTTAGGGATAATGCAAGTCCTACAGTAAACTCTGAAACTGAATTAGGAGAATAAGCTGGAACATTAGCTACATTTATACCAAATTCTTTTGCAGCATCAAAATCTATATTATTTACTCCAGCAGTTCTGGTTGCTAAATATTTTATACCACAATCTTTAATTTTCTCTAATGCTTCTCTGTTACAAGTATCATTTCCTAAGATTGAAATACCATCATATCCTTTAGCTAAATGAGCCACATTTGGGCCAAAAGAATCTGGTATTAAATCAACAGTATGTCCATATTTTTCAGAAAAATTTTTAAATGAATCAATTTCATCAGGTCTTACACAATAAGCTAAAATTTTCATAATTTATACCCCCCATTTGTAAGTTTTCTTTTTCATAATTTTCTATCAAATTCAGCCTATCATATTGTTTAATATTTGTCAATAAAAATGGTATATTACATTATTTTGGTATAAATTTAAAATTTAAAAATTATTTTGTCTTAAATCTCTATTATTAGAATAACAGTAATTAATATTTTGTATTCTCAATAGTATTTGCTAGTTTAATCATAAACTCAAGCAATACTAGTGATTCTTTTTATTTAATATAATATTTAGATATTTCAAGATATTGCAAGATATTTCAAGCTTCGACCATTTTTATTGCTATATTTCTACTTTTCTAATGATTTAAAGAGTTTGTACATAATTTATAATATTGTTAAACTATTATTAAAGTAATATATAGATATTACTTTAATAGTTGATTTGTTTTTTTAATAAAAGTTTAAATTTCCCTACATATCTTAGACATAGTGATTTTGTTAAATAAATCTATTATTTACATCTTAAAGTTAAAAACTACTTATAGGATGAATCTAAAAAAGAATTTTTTCTTCCTACCTTCAGAAACTAATCATATTTTTATAGATGTAAAAAAGATGCTTAACAAGTATTTATATAAGAAGCAGACTTTTTAAAGTCTGTTTCTTATATTTTATGTTCACTCTTACATTCACTTTTATATTCAGTTTTATATAATCCCCTTGTTTTTTTAAATCCAACTAATATTATTGGTATAACTACTATAAATATACAAGCATATCCTAGATATTTATAGCCTTTACTTACAATAGCATCTAATCCTAAGGCAGACACTACTACACACAATATCATTAAAATTAATGTTACAACGAAATCTCTTTTTACTCCTGGCTTCATAGGAAGTTTTTCTCCATATCTTGCAACTACAGAAAATGAAAAAGAAACATTAGTGCTCATAACCGCAAGTAATACCATCACTACATATGAAAATAATAATACAGATGATCCAACTTTATCTGCTACAAAATAATTTGGTAAAGTTTTCTTTATTGAATCTGGATATGCAAATAATAAAAATACTATTCCTAAAATAAGTAATGTATTTAATATAGTACCTATAATTGCTGCTTTTTTAGACTCTTTTCTACCTTCTATACCTTGGCAAACAGATACCGCATTCGCAATATTACCAGCTGATTGAAAGCCTGTATATACAATAGCCATAATTATAGCCTTCATCGGCGAAACTTCACTAAAGGATTTAGATGTCCAGTTACCTGCAAAATCTCCCTGTGGAGAAAGTAATCCAAGCACTACCATAGCTATTAAACAAGCTATAATAAATATTGTCATAATAGTTGATGCAGAACGAACTAAGTTAGCCCCATACATTGATAAAAGTATTGTAGCCACTACTAGTATTATACTTCCTACAATTATGGGAAGACCTGTATACTCATTTAAAACTGCTGCTCCTGTGGCTATACATCCTCCTACAACCATAAGAACAGTTGCCAAAAATGTAATTTCAAAAAATGCAGAAAAAACTTTTTCATATGGATGAAATAAATTATCAGTTAATTCTCTAAAATTTTTTGCCTTTGTGAGACGAGCATATTCTACAGAGTAATAAATACAAAGGCCCATTAACACCATTGCAATAATTGGAGTTATAAAGGCCCATTTTCCAAATTCACTGTAAAAAACAGCTGTTTGTTTGCCTGAAGCTACTCCTGGTCCACAATGAGCTCCAAACCATACACTGGCAATTCCCAAATATATAGGAATACCTGATTTTTTCTGTTTTACTTCATCTGTCATATTTTTTTTACTTGTTGCCATCCTATCTTCTCCTTTCAAATTAATTTTTTTATTATATTATAATAAAACACTTCTGCTTATATTTTATTACCTTTATATACTAAAAATAATATATATTTTAATTACTGTATAAATGAACCTGATTGTTATTTTTTTAACTTTTACGAAAAATATATAAGAAACAAAAGGAGGAAACCCTCCTTTTTGTTTCTTAAAATTAAATTAATTAGCCTTCTTGTTTAATTTTTTTCACTTCTTCTATTAGTATTGGAACTATTTCATATAAGTCTCCAACGATTCCGTAATCAGCTATTTCAAATATAGGTGCATTTTCATCTTTATTTATAGCAATTATTATATCAGAATTTGACATACCAGCAACGTGTTGGATAGCTCCTGATATACCACATGCAATATAAATAACAGGTTTTACAGTAGTTCCAGTTTGTCCAACTTGATGTGAATGCTCTATCCATCCTATATCAACTGCCGCACGGCTACTACCAACTACTCCACCTAATAAATCAGCTAACTCTTTTAATAATTTAAATCCATCTGGATTTCCAAGTCCTTTACCACCAGACACAATAAAGTCTGCATCAACTAAAGAAACTTGTTTTTTAGAAGATTTAATTATTTCTAAAACTTTAGTTCTAATTTCATCTTCACTTAATGTTACTTTTATATCTATTATTTCACCTTTATTGTCTTCATTATGTTTTGCTTTCTCCATAACACCAGGTCTTACTGTAGACATTTGTGGTCTATGGTTTTTACATACTATAGTTGCCATTAAATTTCCGCCAAAGGCAGGTCTAGTTTGTTTTACGTTTTTATGTTCAGGATCTATTTCTAATTTTGTACAATCAGCTGTAAGTCCAGTATCAACTCTTGCTGCAATTCTAGGAGCTAAATCTCTTCCGATATGAGTTGCACCAAATAAAACTGATTCTGGCTTATATTGATCTATAGCATTTGAAATTACAGTAGTATAAGCATCTGTTGTATAATTTTCTAATTTTTTATCATCCGCTACATATACTTTATCCGCTCCATACTTTATTAATTCTTCTGCTAAGTCTCTAACATTATCTCCTAATAAAATTGCAGATAAATCTGTTCCTATTTCATTAGCTAATTTTTTACCTTCTCCTAATAATTCTATTACTACAGGAGTAAGTTCTCCTTGTCTTTGTTCAGCGTATACCCATACACCTTTATATTGACTAATATCCTTTTTTACAACTTTCTTCTCTTCTTTTTCTATTGCATCAAATGGGCAAGCTTCTACGCAGGCTCCACATATTGTACATTTTTCATTTACTTCTGCTAATCCGTTAATTACATGAATTGCATCAAATGGACATTGCTTTTCACATATACCACATGCTTTACATTTTTCTTTAATAATTTTGATAGCCATAATAAACCTCCCAAAACTTAAATATAGTGTTTAGATTGAAGTGCTGATACTAATTTTTCTACCTTTTCTTTAGCTGTTCCTTCTAATATAACACCTTGTGATTTTTTATCTGGCGCGAAGGATCTAAATACTGAAGTTGGAGAAGCATTTAAACCTACTTCATCTGGAGTAACATCTAAATCTTTAATTGTAAATATCTTAATATCTTTCTTATATGCATCTACTATACCTCCAACTGTCATGTAGCGAGGTTTGTTTAATTCACTAATAGCAGTGATTAATGCTGGCATAGATTTAACTTGTAATCTCTCGTAACCATCTTCTAATTGTCTATCTACAATAATTGTTTTATCTTCCTTATTGTACTCAAAACCCATAGCATAAGTTACTTGTGGTATATCAAGTCTCTCTGCTATTTGTGGTCCAACTTGAGCTGTATCTCCATCTATAGCTTGTCTACCAGCAAATATTAAATCATAATCACCAACTTTTCTTAAAGCTGAAGCTAAAGCATTAGATGTTGCCCAAGTATCTGCTCCAGCAAAAGCTCTATCTGTTACCAATATAGCTTCATCAGCTCCCATTGCTAAACATTCTCTTAACATATATGAAGAAGATGGTATACCCATAGTAATCACAGTAACCTTTACATCTTCGTATTTATCTTTTAATTTTAAAGCTTCTTCTAGTGCATTAGCATCATCCGGATTTAATATAGCAGGTACACCTTCACGAATAAGAGTTCCTTTTACAGGATCGATCTTTACTTCATTAGTATCTGGTACTTGTTTTACACATACAACTATCTTCAATTTCTCCACTCCTTACTTTAAAAGATTTGATGCGATTACCATTTGTTGAACTTCAGAAGTTCCTTCATATATAGCAATTACTCTAACATCTCTATATAATCTTTCTATTTTATAATCTTTTATGTATCCATAACCACCATGGATTTGTAGTGCGTCATTTACGATTTGTATAGCAGATTCAGCAGCAAAATATTTTGCCATAGAAGCTTCTTTATCTGCCTTTTCTCCACAATCCATTTTATAAGCAGCATTATACACTAATAATTTTGCTGCATTTAATTTTGTTTCCATATTAGCCAATTTAAATTGAATAGCTTGGAATTTTGCTATAGGTCTATTAAATTGCTTTCTTTGTTTTGCATATTTAACAGCTTCATCTACAGCAGCTTGTGCTATTCCTAAAGCTTGCGCAGCAACTCCTATACGGCCAACACTTAAAGTCTTCATTGCTGTTATAAAGCCTTTATTTAATTCTCCAAGTATATCAGATTTATGGACCTTTACATTTTCTAAAATAATATCACTAGTAGGGCAACCAATCATCCCCATCTTGTCTTCAGGCTTACCAAAAGATACACCTTCTTGTTTACTATCTACTATAAATGTAGTAATTCCCTTTGTTCCTTTGCTCATATCTGTTTTTGCGAACACTATGATATTATCAGATATTGGAGCTCCTGTAATAAAAGTTTTTCTTCCATTTAATATATAATAGTCGCCTTCTTCTCTAGCAGTTGTTGCAACTGCTCCTGCATCTGAACCTGCACCTGGCTCTGTTAAAGCAAAAGCTAATGTCTTTTCTCCTCTAATCATTGGTTTTAAATATTTTTCCTTTTGTTCATCTGTACCAACTAGTAGGAATGGTGTGCCAAGCAATGAATTTGGTGATGATAAATATATACCAGCTACACCAGATGCTCTTGATATCTCTTCCATTATAGTTACATAGGCTCTATTATCTGCTCCAGCTCCACCATATTCTTTAGGCATTTTTATTCCAAAGAAACCATTTTGGGCCATTTTTTTCACAATTTCTTTAGGGAACTCGGCAGTTTTATCTACTTCATCTGCAATAGGCTCTATTTCCTGCTCTGCAAAATCTCTTGCTAATTTTCTAATAAGTTCATGTTGTTCTGTGAAAAACATTATATCCCTCCTAATATATTAATGAATTTGTTAATTTATATAAACATTGATTTCCCTTCGTCCATCCAAAGATAACTTTTTTTGAAAAATAAGTATTATTTTATAAAAAGAGAAGAGAAATCAATGTTTCAATTAATAAAGTTTACAGTAAATTTTGAAAACTTTTATTAAAGTGTTTCTGAAAAAGCCTGAATTGCAGTTCTAGCTTGTTCATAATTTTTCATTTGCATATCGGTTTCTATTAGTACATGTGGAATACCTGCTTCTTCAAAATCCTTTTTCATTTGTGGATAATCATATTCCTCTGGGTCACAGAATTTTGTCATGAAAAATATAATCCCATCTGCTTTTCTCTCTTTAGCCATTTCTACTATATATTTACCCCTTTTCTTTTCAGGGTCATATAAAGTACTACATTCTCTATTAGCAAATTGTTCAGCTAATCTATCCATTGGTGTATTCGCATCTGGAGTCAATGTTCTATATTGTCTAGATTCATGTGCTATATCATCACCAACTATAGCTATATTATTTTCTTCTAAAATTTTAAGTAAATCTTCTGAATCTGCAATTATACCTGTAGTTATAACTCTCTTTCCTTCAAATGGTTTTGGATCTATAGTTTTGATTTCATCCATCAATTGTTTAACTCTTTCAGTATGTTCTTTTTTATCCATATAATAAGCAGACTTCATAACATAATTACGTTTAGTTGGTGTTATTATACTTGGATATTTTGATGTTAACATTGAAAAATCATTCATTACTTTTCTGTGTTCATCATATATTTCTATAGCTTTTTCTAAAGATTCATCTGTTATTTTATTACCAGAAATCTTTTCTAGCTGTTCAATATTCATCTTATATTGACTTTTTAAAAATTCTTTTCCAGCTTCCATTTTTCTGTTTTGTGGAACTGTTACTGGTATAAAATCAATATTTTCAACGGTTAGTTTAAAATTTTGTCCCATGCATTTTAATGAATCACAATAATTTGGAATCATCATGCCAGATAACATATCATATTCCCCATTTAATGCATTTTCCAATGTTGTTTGTAATATTGAACAAATAAATGCTGGGAAATATGTTTTAGCTTTTGAAAGTTCTGTATTGCTTCCCCATACACCTACTGGAAACATTCCAGCAGCTAATACAAGTTCTTCAGGAGTATATAATGGCATACATCCTATAGCTTTTTGTCCAGTTTCTTCCATATGCTTCATTATATATTTTTTAGGATGGTCTATAACATCCTTAAAGTCATTAAAGAATTTATCTGAATTTGACATCTTATTCAGCCTCCTTTTTAGCAACCATTACTTCATTAAGTCCTTGAATTCTAGTATCATATTGTGCTTCTGAGAAATTTCTTGGGTCTGCTTGATCCCCATCAAATGATACTACAGGAATTCCAGTCTCCTTTTCTAATCTTCTTCCTAGCTCATATAAAAATCCACTCCACAGTTTACAGCTTCTATTTATATGAATAACGGCACCTTCTGTATTAGTGCTTGTAACAGCATTTAATCTCATCTTTAATGCATTTTCAAAACTAATTGAATTAGGAACTTTATTATAAGCAGCCATTAATTCATCTGTATTTTCATATATAACACCAAAAGCTTCGGCATATACAGTTGCTGTTACATTCATTCCATATTCACTAAGTTTAGTTAATTTATGTCTTAAATATGGCCAACAGGCAATTCCTTCAAATAATATACGTTGTTTTTCTTCTCCTCTATAAGTAGATTTTCCAGTCTTTACATTTTCCTCATATTCATCTGCTAACATTTTAAATGCATCCGCAGCTTCTTGAGTACCTCTAGCACAAACTGCTACTGCCATATGATTAAACAAATCAAATCCACTAAATGGTGAAGGTTTATATTTTGCATAAGATGCAGCTCTTAACCATTGTTTTGCACTTTCTTGGGATATCTTCATAACTTCTTCAAACTTATTTTCATCCCATTTTTTGCCTGTTATTTCTTCCAATTGTTTTATTGCATTATCAAACTGAGCTCTAATATATTTAACCCTGTCCTGTGAAATAGTATCTTCTGTATTGTATGGTATATCTATAAGAATCATTGGTATATCTAAAGTTTTTGCTATATGTTCATACCATTTAATCATTTGATTACAAATGTTATTACAGCAAAGTACAAAGTCTGGCATAGGTATTGGCTGGTCTTCACTATGACCTATGTCCATAATAGCTAAATTTACTCTTGCATAACCACATACATCATTAGAAAATCCCATAGCCTCAGCATGTTCACACATGTTTTGTCCATTTCCTCTAGCTGCTACAGCTGCTGCATGATTTTCTGGATAAACAACTTTTACCCCTAATGTTGTAGCTATTTCTTGTGGGAAGTTGGATGCACACCAACCAACTTTTTCTCCCCTTTCTTTTGCTTCGAGAGCCTCTTTATAATGCTTTGCAGTAATCTCTCTAAGATAATGCTTTGCTTTTTTTTCTTTTACTTCCTTATTTCTATCACTCATGTTTTTAGCTCCTTTCTTTTTGAAAACTTTCATAAGCGTATAGACTTGCTCCCAATGCTCCATTCAATTGGGAATTTTCAGATATATAAATGTCTTTTCCCAATTCTGCTTCCATTGCCTTTACTACACCTATATTTTTAGCTACTCCTCCACTCATAACTACTAATTCTTCTATACCACTTCTCTTTGCAAGGCTAGCCACTCTTGATGCTACAGACTTACAAATTCCTGCTATCAAATCTTCAGTTTTAACTCCTCTTGCAAGTTGAGAAATTACTTCTGACTCTGCAAATACTGTACAGGTAGAACTAATAGTACAAGGATTTTTGCTTTCTAATGCTTTTTTTCCTAACTCATCAACTGGAATTTCTATTACTCTAGACATTACATCTAAAAATCGTCCCGTTCCTGCAGCACATTTATCATTCATTATGAAATTTAAAAGTCTTCCACTATCTGCTAATTTTAATACTTTAATATCTTGTCCGCCTATATCAATAACTGTTCTAGCTTTATTGTTATGAAAATAGACCCCCTTTGCATGACAACTTAATTCAGAAATTTGTTTGTTAGCAAACTCGAAACTATTTCTTCCATATCCAGTAGATACAACATAATCTAAATCTTCAATAGATAATTTTGCTTCTCTTAATACAGAATCTATAGCTCTTTTGGGGCCGCTTGTTCCGGCCCCTACATTTATTACTGCCTGACTTACAATTTCTTTTCCATTTTTTAATACTACTGTTTTTGATGCAGTTGAACCTATATCTACACCCATAGTATAAATATCTGCCATTATTTTTACTTCCTTACCATAATATCTTTATTTTTTTCTAATTCCTGAATATCTTCTTCTGTGTATCCCATTTCTTTTAAAACTTCTGCAGTATTTTCTGCTATCTGTGGTGATTGCTTATACTCTGGTAATCCAGCTTCTTTAAAGAATACTGGAAGTCTTACTAATGCTCTTTCATTTCCTGTTGGATATTTCATCTTGTATAAATAATCATTTGCCCAAGCTTGTTCATCTTGTAGTAAATCTTCCCAAGTTTGTGCAATAGCAAATGGAATATCCGCTTCTCTAAATATTTTATCCCATTCATCCTTTGTCTTTGTAACCATTTGTTCTTCAATTATCTTATATACTTCCTTCGCACGTCCATCTTTTAAATTTTCTATCTTGTTGTATCTTTCATCTCCAACTAAATCTTCTCTACCTAAGGCAGTCATAAATCTATCATAGAAAACATCATATGGTGGCATACATACTTGAACAAAATAATCATCCTTAGATTTATATGAAACTATAAATGGGTTCGGAGTTTCATTACGATTTATTGGATATACTAAACCATGACCTGTATATTGAGCAGCCTGTATCATAATACCTAATCCATACATAGCGCTATGCATTAAACTTACTGTTACCTTATCTCCTTTTCCTGTTGTTTTTGCTTTATATAAAGCTCCTGCCATACCCGCTGCTAAAAACATGCCAGCTTGATGGTCTCCAAGTCCTGGAACAACATTTGGAGGCACAGTTCCTTTTTCATAAAGAGTACCTGAAACACCACCTCTAGCGAAAAATGCAGTATAATCAAAGCCTGGAAGATCCTTATCTGGACCCTTTTCACCATAGCCAGTTATTTGTGCAAAAACTAGCTTAGGATATTTTTCTTTTAGTGTTTCATAGTCTAATCCTTGTTTAACTAAAGCCTTTGTTCTCCAGTTAGTTAATAATATATCTGCTTCTTTCAACATTTCATGTAATATCTTTTTACCTTTTTCACTTTTGAGGTTTAAAACCATTGCCTTTTTATTTGCATTTTCCAAATCATAAGTAGTATTTTCTTCTTGGCTTAATGGTCTTCCTTCTGATGGAGCAGTATATCTTAAAGGATCTCCAGCAGGTGATTCAATTTTTATTACCTCTGCACCGCCATCAGCAAAAAATCTACCTGCTGCTGGAGCAGCTATAAAATTTGCTAATTCAATAACCTTTACTCCACTAAACATATTTGTATTGTTTTCCATAAAAAAAGCCTCCTTAAATAGATTTATTGTTAATTTAATATATTTATTATTAATTTAAATAGATTGTCTTAATTCAAACTTCTTTTCAAAGCATTCTTTTAGTTCATGTCTCTTAATCTTACCTGTGTCTGTTAAAGGAAATTCATCATAGAACTCTATGTATTTTGGAACTTTATAATGAGCTAAATTTTGAGAAATATATTTTTTTATATCCCCTTTGGTTAAGCAACTCTCTGGCTTAAGAATAATACAGGCTACAATTTCTTCTCCATATCTTTTATCTGGAACACCTATAACTTCCACTTCAGAAATTTCAGGATGGGATAATAACTTTTCCTCAATCTCATGTGGATTTATATTTTCTCCACCTCTTATAATTATATCTTGTATTCTGCCAGTTATATGATAATATCCATCTTTATCTACAAATCCTAAATCACCAGTATGAAGCCACCCTTCTTTATCAATAGTTTTCCTAGTTAGTAGATCATTTTTATAATACCCCTTCATCACATTAAATCCACGGACACAAATTTCTCCAACATTATTTACTGATAACTGTTTTTTCGTATCCATGTCAACAACCTTCATTTCCACAAAAGGTAAGGGCCTACCTACACTGTTATATTTCTTATCAATAGAATCTGTCTTTAAAGTTTGAGTACATCCAGGCGAAGCCTCTGTTTGTCCATATGCAATCTGAATATCCCTTATATTCATTTTTTCTATAATACCATCTAACAGTTCATCTGTAGCATTTGCTCCAGCTAATATCCCTGTTCTTATAGTTTTGAAATCGTTTATATCTATGCTATCATCCTCTAATACTCTACAGAACATTGTAGGAACTCCGTGTAGAACAGTGCAATTAAATGTTTTTATTGTATTTATTAATGGAGCTATTTTATAAGATTCTACTAGTACCATAGAACATCCTCTACCAACAGATAGAAGTATTCCTACTGACAAGCCAAAGCAATGAAAAAATGGAACAACTAAACATAGCTTGTCTTTATCTGTAATGCCTAAAGCCTCGCCAGTTATAAATGAATTGTTTATAAGAGAATAATGTGTTAGCATAACGCCTTTTGGAGAACTGGTAGTTCCAGAAGTAAATTGAATATTAACAACTTCATCTGGTTCTATATCATTGCAAATCAAATTAAATGTTTCTTCCTTTAAACTTTTTCCTAAAGAAATTAAATTATCTATTCCTGTATATTCTGGACGATTTTTCTCTCCAAAATAAATGAAATATTCCATCATTTGTGGTATCTTACATATTCCTTCATTATATCTTTCTTTAACTTTTTCAATAATATCTACATAATTTGTATCGTAAAATGATTCCATAAATGCTATAGCCTTTGCATCAGCTACCTCTAAAATTTTTTCTACTTCTTCTAATAAATAGTTAGTATTTAAAGTAACTGTACATACCCCTATTTTACTTGCTGCTAAAAAGATATAGATCCATTCTTTTTTATTGGAACCCCAAAGTACCAAGTTATCTCCTTTGTTAAGCCCTAATACAACCATACCTTTGGCTATATCATCTGTAATTTTATCAAGTTCACTCCATGAAATACCCTCTGGCATTTCTAAAGACTGAATAGCAACATCATTCGGGAATTTTTTACAAGTTCTTCTAAGATACTCTCCTATAGTAATATTATAAAGTCTCATAACTACACCTCAGATTCCTTAAATTTATTAGTAGAATATTATAAAAAAAATATTTAAATATAGCATGATGGAATATAATATCGTATCATAAGTTTTTCTGTCAAAAACAGATTATCATATCGTTTTATTTTTGTCAATTTAATTTGTAATTTAATAGAACCAGTGAATTAAAATTCCAGTAAAAAATTCATTTTTACTGGAATTTCTATTTTTTACTCTTTTTTCACATTACCCTCCATCCCCTTATTTTATAGTCTAAAGGAACTTTTAACACTCATTCACTTAAATTCCATCTTATGTTCAACATGAATTTTTTTGTATAAATTTTATCAATATTGCTTTTAATTTAAATCACATATTTCAAAATTATCTGACTATAATCCCTATAAAATTTTAATATTTCTATAATTGCTTTTTTATTACTAATATATTGCTTCTACAGTTTAGCAGATTAACGTAGGTTAATTTTTAAAAGAATTTTCGTGTTCTAAGCTTTGAGGTTTATTTTTTTTGCCAAATATAGTGAATAAAATAGCTAATACTATAGTTGGCACAATCCATGGAAATCCGGCTTCAAAAAGAGGTAATTTTTTTACAATTCCCATGGCACCATTTAAAATACCAAATGTACCATTTATATTTATAATTAAACTAATTAAAAATGCTCCTATTACAGCACCAGTATAAGTCATATTATTAGGAATGTGTCGATCAAATAATGTCATTAATATTAGAACAATCATCACTGGATATACAGTAGATAAAATTGGTACAGCTATACTAATTAATCCTTCTACCCCTATTACAGATAACAATAAACTACATAATACTACAGCTATACTAATAGCTTTGTAAGAAAGTTTACCATTACTTACACTATTAAAAAAATTAGCTGCTGTAGAAGTAAGTCCTACCGCTGTAGTTAAACAGGCTAAAGCTACTGCTATGGATATAGCTACAGCACCAGCATTTCCAAAAAGTCCATATACTAATTTTAATAATAAGTCAACTCTACTAATATCACCCTTAAAAATTCCACTTCCAGTAGCTCCTACAAATGTAAGACCTCCATATACCAATAATAATAAAACTCCTGAAACTAAACCTACTCTAATAGTCATATATTCTTGTTCTTTTCTATCTTTATACCCCTTTAAAATTAAATCTGTTAATACTATTCCAGCCATTAATGATGCTCCCAACGCATCCATTGTTTGATATCCTTCCTGAAAACCTATTAAAAAGTATCTATTAGGTTTTGTTGCTACTATTGGCCCTACAGGTGTTACTATACTTGCAATTACTATAGCAGCTAGTATAATTAATAACAATGGTGTTAAAATTTTACCGATATTATCTATTACATGCCCCTGATTACTTACAAATATATAAGTTAATATAAAAAATATTAGTGATATAACTATAATGGGTACACCAGGTGCTATTGGTTTTACTGCTATTTCATATACAGTAGCGGCTGTTCTAGGAATGGCAAATAAAGGACCAATAACCAAAATACAGACAGCTCCTAAAACCTTTGCAAAACCTGGACTAACTCTCTTACCTAAGTCCTCGGCTTTGCCCCCTACTTTAGCTGTTGCAATTACACCTAGAATCGGAAGCACTGGATCTGTAAGTAAGAAACCAAAAGCAGCTAAAGCCCAATTGTCTCCTGCAGCCATTCCTAAACTAGGTGGAAAAATTAAGTTTCCTGCCCCGAAAAAAATTGCGAATAGTGCGAATCCTTGTACAAAAATATCCTTTCGTCTTTTTTGTTCTGACATTTTTCACACTCCTTTTTTAAATTGTTTATTCTTTATCAATGTACCACAGAAATAAATTGTAGTCAATATAGCAATTATTCAGAATTTCTTCAAAATTTAAAATTGTATAAACCATTATTTTTCAGTTTTTTCAAATTCATCATATGAAATCGTTTTACAAGCCATAATAATTATGTTTTTAAATCCTGTATTATCAACGGTTAAAGATGAAATACATTTTAGATGTAAATAAGGTAAATTTTGATAATAAAATTATATTTTACAAATACAAAAATAAGTTTTAAATTTATCAATATTTTTTATAATATTTAATTTTATTTATAATATTTTCTTATTTGTTAAAATTTTAATCTAAATTATTACAAAAAAATATAAAAAGTGCTTTCAATATACTTTAATATAGTAATGAAAACACTTTTTAAATATATAATTTTATATCTTTAAAATATTATTTTATTCCCACTCAATAGTTGCTGGTGGTTTTGAAGTCACATCATAAACAATTCTATTTACTTCTTTAACTTCATTTACTATTCTTCTTGATACCTTATCTAATACTTCATAAGGTATTCTTGCCCAATCTGAAGTCATTGCATCTGAAGATGTAACAGCCCTTAATGCTATTGTATGGCAGTATGTTCTTTCGTCTCCCATTACTCCTACTGACTGTATATTTGGAAGGCAAGCAAAATATTGCCATATTTTTTCTTCTAAGCCTGCTTTAGCTATCTCTTCTCTAAATATAGCATCTGCTTCTCTTGTAATAGCTAATTTTTCCTCTGTAACCTCTCCTAATACTCTTATAGCTAAACCCGGTCCTGGGAAAGGCTGTCTCCATACTAATTTATGTGGTATACCTAATTCTTCTCCTACAGCTCTTACTTCATCTTTAAATAATTCTCTTAAAGGTTCTATTAATTTAAATTCCATATCTTCTGGTAAACCACCTACATTATGATGACTTTTTATAGTAGCTGATGTGTTTGTTCCACTTTCTACTATATCTGGATATATAGTACCTTGAACTAAGAAACTTATATCACCTAATTTTTTAGCTTCTTCTTCAAACACTCTTATAAATTCTTCTCCAATTATCTTTCTCTTTCTTTCTGGGTCTGAAACTCCCTTTAATTTTCCTAAAAATCTATCTTGTGCATTAACCCTTATTAAATTCATATCAAATTGATCTTTAAATATTTTTTCTACTTGATCGCCTTCATCTTTTCTAAGTAAACCGTGATCAACAAATATACAAGTTAATTGTTTTCCTATAGCTTTATGAACAATTACCGCTGCTACTGATGAATCTACACCACCAGATAAAGCACATATTACTTTTTTGTCTCCTACTTTTTCCTTTATAGCTTTTATTTGTTCTTCCGCAAAAGAACTCATAGTCCAATCACCTTTTAAATCACATATGTTGAATAAAAAATTCTTTAGCATTTGTTTTCCAAATAAAGTATGCTCTACCTCTGGATGAAATTGAACTCCATATAATTTTTTTTCTCCATTTTCCATAGCTGCACAAGGACATTCATCTGTTGTTGCTATAGTTTTAAAACCCTTCGGAACCTTTGAAATATAATCTGTATGACTCATCCAACATTGATCTTTTTCTTTTATATTCTTAAACAATAAACTACTATTATCTAAATTTACTTCTGTTTTACCATATTCTCTTTTTTCAGGACTTGTTACTTCTCCATCTAAACTATGAGCCATAAGCTGGTCTCCATAGCATATACCTAAAACTGGGATATCTAAATCGAATAGTTCTTTTTCAACTCTTGGTGCATTTTCTCCATATACACTATTAGGCCCACCTGTAAATATTATTCCTTTTGGTGCTTTTTCCTTTATTTTTTCTATAGATGTAGTATAAGGTATTATCTCACAATATACCCTATTTTCTCTTACACGTCTTGCTATTAATTGATTATATTGACCTCCAAAGTCAACTACTAATACTAATTCTTTATTCATATGTGCCTCCTTTTATTGATTAACACTATAATTTGGTGCTTCTTTTGTTATTGAAATATCATGAGGATGACTTTCTCTTATCCCTGAAGATGTTTGAATTACAAATGTAGCCTTTTCATATAAATCATTCAACGTAGCGGATCCTAAATATCCCATCCCAGAACGAATACCACCTAGCATTTGATATATAGTTTCCATTACTGGTCCTTTAAATGGTACTCTTCCCTCTACTCCTTCAGGTACTAATTTTTTGTTATCTTCTTGGAAATATCTATCTTTACTACCACAGGCCATAGCAGCTAATGATCCCATTCCTCTATATACTTTATAACTTCTTCCTTGATATATTTCTGTTTCTCCTGGTGCTTCTGCACAGCCTGCAAACATTGACCCCATCATAACAGCTTTGGCTCCAGCAGCTAATGATTTAACTATATCTCCTGAATATTTAATTCCGCCATCAGCTACTACTGATATTCCATATTTATTTGCTTCTTCAACGCAGTCCATAACTGCTGTAAGTTGAGGAACTCCAACACCTGAAACTACTCTAGTTGTACATATAGAACCTGGTCCTATTCCAATCTTTATACAATCCGCTCCTGCATTTATTAAGTCTCTAGTTGCTTCAGCTGTTGCAACATTACCTGCAATAATTTGAATATCTGGATATTTTTCTTTTATTTTTTTTACGCCTTCTATAACTCCTTTAGAATGTCCATGGGCAGTATCTACTGTAATTATATCTACTTGTGCTTTTACTAAGGCGTCTACTCTTTCCATCATATCCTTTGTAACTCCAACTGCTGCACCACATAAAAGTCTTCCTCTAGAATCTTTAGCGCTATTAGGAAATTTTTTAACTTTTTCTATATCCTTTATGGTAATAAGTCCACGTAAATTATTGTCTTTATCTACTAAAGGTAATTTCTCTATTTTATGTGACTTTAATATATCTTTTGCTTCTTCTATAGTGGTATTTTCTGGCGCTGTTATAAGATTTTCTTTAGTCATAACTTCTTCTATTTTTTTTTCATAATTATTTTCAAATAATATATCTCTATTAGTTATTATTCCGACTAATTTTTCTCCTTTAGTTATAGGCACTCCAGAAATTCTATATCTACTCATAAGATTTAGCGCATCCTGTATAGTATTATCTGGTGCAAGATAAAAAGGATCTGTTATTACTCCATTTTCTTGTCTTTTTACCTTATCAACTTCACCAGCTTGCTCAGCTATAGTCATATTTTTATGTATTATTCCCATACCGCCTTCTCTAGCCATAGCAATAGCCATTTTGGACTCCGTAACTGTATCCATTCCTGCACTCATAAGAGGTATATTTAATTTTATTTTTTTAGTTAAATTTGTGCTTAAATTAACTTCCTTTGGTAAAACTTCTGATTTATTTGGAACTAAAAGAACATCATCAAAAGTGTATGCTTGTTTTATTATTTTTGCCATTTAAATCATCCTTCCTATAAAATTATAAAAAAAAACACATTAATTACCACTGAAACTATAAGTGAAAATTAATAGGCCTTTATTGTAGCATTATTAATAATCACTCATAGTCGAAAATTTATGGTTTTCGGTAGATACTCCCACCCTTATTATGGGGATATATGAGTCAATTTTGCAAATATTGATTTTTTTATTGCATTTTAAAACAGTAACGAATTTTCTTATGCTTTTTATTAAAAATATTTGTTAGTATTATACTTCATAAAAAAGATAAATTCAATAGTAATTTCGTTTTTAATTTGCAAATTTTATCTTTCACACTAAATATTTATTCTTATTATTGAAAATCTATTTAATATTATTATAGAATCTATTTATATCTACTATTTAGTATTGTAAATTATATATGTTTTTATGTAAACTGAGAAAGGAGTTATTTTATTGATTATATTTGAAAAAAACTATAATAAAAAATTTTTAAAGTATGTAAGAAGAGCTATAGATGACTATAATATGATATCTCCAAGAGATAAAATCGCTGTAGCTGTTTCTGGTGGTAAAGATAGTATATTCTTGCTATTTTGTTTAAAGCTAATACAATTAACAGCTATAAAAGATATTGAAATAGTAGCTATCCATGTAGACTTAGGCTTAGATATGGGTCTAGAACCATTAAAAATTTTTTGCAAGAAAAATGGCATAGACTTAATAATAGAAAAAACCAATATTGCAAATGTAGTATTCAATGAAAGAAAGGATAAAAACCCATGTTCCCTTTGTTCTAAACTAAGAAAAGGTTGCCTTGTAAGAGTTTCTAAATCCATAGGTGCCACAAAAATAGCTCTTGGTCATAATTGTGATGATGTAATAGAAACTTTATTTATGAATGTTTTAAAAATTGGTAAGTTCGGATCTTTCAGTCCACATATAGATTATAAGGATAAATATGTTCATATAATCAGACCTTTAATATATTTAAGAGAAGATTTGATTAAAGATTTGGTAGAAAAATATAATTTACCTGTAATTAAAAGTACTTGTCCTGAGGATAAAAAAACTACTAGAGAAGAAATGAAAAATTTAATGTTTAAACTAGAAGAAGCTTATCCTGAAGCTATAGATAGACTTATGACTTCCTTATGTAATATAGACATGAAAAATATTTGGAAACAAAGAGACAATCATTTTTAATAATAAAAATGATATTAAATATAAAAAAATAAGAAACTCTATACAAAGAGTCTCTCATTTTTATTTTTATTAATACATTCCATCCATTCCCATTCCTGGTGCCATTGGTGGTGTATTTTCTTTTTCTGGGATATCTGCTACTGCAGCTTCTGTTGTTAAGAAAGTAGACGCAATTGAAGCTGCATTTTGTAATGCTGATCTTGTAACCTTAGTCGGATCAACTATACCAGTCTTTAACATATCTACATATTTATCATTTAAAGCATCATATCCAACGCCTGCTTCACTAGCTTTAACTTTTTCAATTATTACTGATCCTTCAGCACCTGCATTATTAGCTATTTGTCTTACTGGTTCTTCTAGAGCTTTTCTTATTATGCCTATTCCTAATTTAACATCTATAATATCAGAAGTTAAATCAGCAATTTTAGGTATAATATCTATATATGCTGTTCCACCACCTGGAACTATTCCTTCTTCTACTGCTGCTTTTGTAGCTGCAAGAGCATCTTCTATTCTTAATTTTTCTTCTTTTAATTCAGTTTCCGTAGCTGCTCCAACTCTTATAACAGCAACTCCACCTGCTAATTTAGCAAGTCTTTCTTGAAGTTTTTCCTTATCAAATTCTGAAGTTGTATCTTCAATTTGCACTCTTATTTGAGATACTCTTTCTTTTATAGCTACTTTATCACCTTTGCCATTAACTATTGTAGTATTCTCTTTAGTAACTTTTACACTGTCTGCTGTTCCTAACATATCTATAGTAACATCTTTTAGATCTCTTCCTAATTCTTCAGAAATAACTTCACCACCTGTTAAAATAGCTATATCTTGAAGCATCTCTTTTCTTCTATCTCCAAAACCTGGTGCTTTTACACCTACACAAGTAAATGTTCCTCTTAACTTGTTAAGTACTAATGTGCTTAAAGCTTCTCCTTCTATGTCTTCACTTATTATTAATAATTTTTTACCTTGTTGAACTATTTGTTCTAAGATAGGTAATATTTCTTGTATGTTGGATATTTTCTTATCAGTTATTAAAATATACACGTCATCTAATACTGCTTCCATTTTCTCAGTATCAGTTACCATATATGCACTCACATATCCTCTATCGAATTGCATACCTTCAACTACTTCTAGGTCAGTTCCCATAGATTTTGATTCTTCTACAGTTATAACTCCGTCATTTCCTACTCTTTCCATAGCATCTGCAATAAGTTTTCCTACTTCTTCACTTGCAGCTGATATAGCAGCAACTCTAGCAATATCTTCTTTTCCATTTACAGGTTTAGAAATAACTTTTATTTCTTCTACAGCCTTTTCTACAGCTTTTCTTATTCCTGTTCTTATTTGGATTGGGTTAGCCCCTGCTGTAACATTTTTTAAACCTTCTCTTATTATAGCTTGAGCTAATAACGTAGCTGTAGTAGTACCATCTCCTGCTACATCATTTGTTTTAGTTGCAACTTCTTTTACAAGTTGTGCCCCCATATTTTCATATGCATCTTCTAATTCTATTTCTCTTGCTATTGTAACACCATCATTTGTTATTAATGGTGATCCAAACTTTTTATCTAAAACAACATTTCTTCCTTTTGGTCCAAGTGTTACTTTTACTGTATCAGCTAATTTATCAACACCAGCTTGCATTGATCTTCTAGCTTCTTCTCCAAACAATAAACTTTTTGCCATTTCTCATACCTCCTAATAAAATATATAATTAACCTTCGACTACTGCTAATATGTCATCTTGCTTTAATATAGTTACTTCTTCACCTTCAATTTTTACTTCATTGCCAGCGTATTTTGAGAATAATACCTTATCCCCTACTTTTAATTCCATCTTAACTTCTTTTCCATCAACTAATCCACCAGGTCCTACAGCTATTACTTCTGCAACCTGTGGTTTTTCTTTTGCAGCTCCTGGTAATACTATTCCGCTTTTTGTAGTCTCCTCTGCTTCTACTCTTTTGATTACTACTCTATCTCCAAGTGGTCTAATCTTCATATAAACCCCTCCTTAAAATATTTTTATATTTTAAATAATTACTATCTTTTTTGTTAGCACTCATTAATCTTGAGTGCTAATACAATTATTATAATAGGCAATAGTGTTTATAATATCAAATTTGAAATAAGAATTTAATAGCTTAATTATAGCCATATTTTAAATTTATAATGCTATATATCGATATTTTGTTATTTTAGTATTATTTTCTATGTTTTTTATACATTTGTATTATTATCATAAAAATATGTTTTTTATACTCCTTTTGGTATAAAATATACATATATATTTTATAATTAGGAGATTCTATTATGATATTAAAAAACAAAGGATTTTTTATAGATATACTATTATCAATTATTTTAACTATTATTTTTATAATTGTTTCCGTAAAATTAACACTTAATTTTAAAATTTTATATTATTGGGATATTACAAATTTATCTATAATAAAAAATACAGATTTGAACATGAAAGAAATAAAAGAAAATTTTAACTACTTAATCTATTATTTAAATTCTCATAAAAACATTGTATTCTGTCTTCCTAGCTTACCTTCATCAAAAGAAGGGATAATCCATTTTAAAGATGTTAAAAATATATTCAATTTTTTAGATAAGTTTTTATTTATAAATATTTTTATTTCTGTACCTGTTATATATTATAAATTAAAAATAACTAAAAATGTTAGTTTTTTAAAATATTCTTCCATTTTAACTATTATTATGCCTCTATCACTAATAATTCCATTAACCTTGAACTTTGACAAGGGATTTACCCTTTTTCATAGGATTTTTTTCTCTAATGACTATTGGATATTTGACCCTAACAAAGATCCTATTATAAACCTATTACCTGAAGCTTTCTTTTTTCATTCTGTTTTACTTATACTATTTTTTATAATACTTTTTTCTTTAATTTCTTACATATTATATAAAAATATTAGGAAATTATAATTCCCTAATATTTTTCCCTATTTTTTTTATTATTTTTTCCCCTTTTAATACTCCTATTATAAAAAGTAAAGATGATATAACTCCTACTGTTATCAGAATAGTCCTATTTCCAGCATGAATATTTGCTCCAAAATATGCAGATGCTAAAACTCCTGGTATTCTACCTAATGTGGATAAAATAAAAAAATCCTTAAATTTAATATCTGATATACCACATATATAACCTAATGCATCTTTAGGTATTCCTGGTATTAAATATAACAAGAATACTATTAATTTTACACTTCCTATATTTAACAATCTATCAAAAAACTTTAAATCTTTTTTAGAAATTATTTTATGAACTAAAGGTCTACCATACATTTGAGCTAATAAAAATACAAAAACACTTCCTAACGTAATCCCTATAAGAGAATATACACCTCCTAGTAAAGTTCCGTATATATATCCTCCAGTTATTTGTATTACTTCTCCTGGTATAAAAAAAGCTACAACTTGAATTATTTGAAATAACAAAAAAACAATAATACCATAACTACCATAGGACAGTATAATATTTTTAATATTTCTAGGATCTTTTAATACTGCAAAATTTTTATAATATATATAACCTACAAAAATTATAAATAAAAAGAATAAAGATAATATTATACTCCCTTTGTTATCACTTAATATTTCTTTAATGATATTTAAATTCTTTTTTATATATTTTCTTATACTTTCCAGCATAATTCTTCCCCTTTATTTATAAAATATTATTTTTTTATTTATATAAATAATATCATATTTTTTTATTTACAAATTACTACTTTATAAATTTTATTAATTCTTTAAAAATCTAAAAATTATATTAAATAGTTTTTGTTAAACTGCAATAAATTATAAAAATAAATATAGCTATAAAAATAAATATAATAATTTATTTTTATAGCTATTTATTGAATAAAAATACTTTTTGTGTTAATTCTATACTTTCTGTTATTTATGCTTATGCATACTTACTTTTTCAAAATTTTCTACTTTTTTATTTTCTATAACATCTTTACTTTCAGATTCCTTACTAAATTTAATTAATTGACCTTTAGCTTTCATAAGAGAAGTCATAGTTGCTGGACCTCCAATACATCCTCCTTCACACATCATTCCTTCTACAAAGTTAAAGGGAATTCTTCCTGCCTTAGCTAGCATAAGAGTTTTCTTTATTTCGTCTTTACCACTTACTTTAGTTGGATTAAATTTTATATCTATTTCTTTAGAATCAATAAAGTTTTGTATTGCAGCTGTAACACCACCACTTTGAGCAAATCCTCTTGCAAAAGCTGAAGCATCCTGAACTTCATCTTCTTCACAATCAGAAGGCTCTATTTGTAGAGCACCTAAAAGAGCTGCTATTTCTTCAAAGGTCATAACATAGTCTACTGCATCTTTTAGTTCATCTCTTAAAACTTCACTCTTTTTAGCAGTACAAGGCCCTATAAATACCACATAGGCATCTTTATCCATCTCTTTTATCATTCTTCCTGTAGCTATCATAGGAGATACCGTAGTAGATATATTTCCTGCTAAATCTTTAAATTGGTTTTCTATATAATTCACAAAGCCTGGACAACAAGATGTAGTCATACATTTTTGTCCTTCTTCCATTCTTTCTACAAACTCTTGAGACTCACTAAATACTACTGCATCTGCTCCACAAGCAGCTTCTACCATATCTTTAAACCCTGCTTTTGTTAAGGCATTCTTTACTTGTCCAACTTTTACTTGTGGACCAAATTGCCCTGTAATAGCTGGTGCTATTACCGCATATACTTTTTTCTTTTCTTTTAATAATCTAGTTATATTGACTATATAACTCTTGTCTGAAATAGCCCCAAATGGACATGCCCCCATACAGGCTCCACAATTAATACAATTTTCTTTTTCTATCATAGCTCTTTTATCATCTGGATTTATTTCTAAAGCTCCTGTAGGACACACTCTCTTGCATGGTCTCATAACCTCTACTATAGCATTATAAGGACACACTTTTTTACACAATCCACATTCCCTACACTTATTTTGATCTATATAGGATTTACCATTTATTCTGGCTAGTGCCTTAGCTGAACAAACTTCCATACATTTATGTTGTATACATCCTCTGCAGGCTTCCGTTACTGTAAATCTATTTATAGGACATTGATCACAGGCAGAAGCTATTACATATATTATTTGGTCATTATCACTTATACTTTCTAATTCATTTGTTAAATTATCGTCTGGCTTAAATCCCGCTGCTAGCTGAGCTCTTTCATATACTACTGTTCTTTCCCTATAAACACAGCATCTGTATTCTGCTTGTTTTTCATTTAATATTTTATATGGTATTTTGAGCATGTCTAGCTTATCCATATTACCTTTAATAGCTAACTGGGCAACTTCTTTTAAAACTAAATATTTTATTCTCTTTAGTTCAGTTTCAAACTTTATCATCAAACATCCTCCATATTCTTAAACTTTATATTAAATATTATTTTGTAATTTATACATATATTTTACATAAGTAAAACAAATAAAAAAATTTTTAAATACAAACATATAAATTATATCAAAAATTTGAACTTATTTTAATATAATATTACTTCCTGCGCTTCATTTTATTAATATTATTCCTCATTAACATCAATTTTGTTTTCTCTTGCATAATAAAACAAATATTGTTGGGCAAATCCTGATAATGTTCCAAATTTTTCCCTGCCAAAATCTCTTATTTTTTTTAGTGATACATCAGGAGCTAGATAAAAATATTGCATAGCTCTTTTTACCCAAACGTCTACTGGAAATGCAGAGTACTTTTCCATAGAAAATAACATAACACAATCTGCAACTTTTGCTCCTATACCATTATAATTTTGTAACATTTTATGACATACATCATCTGGTTGGTTTTTTATCCATAACATATCATATTCTTTTTCATATGAATCATCTTTTATAGAATTTTTATATATTTTATTTACAGTATCTTTTATATATTTAGCTCTAAAGCCAACACCACATGCCTTTAGTTCCTCTTCTGTTGCATCTTTAAGTTGATTTATTGTAGGAAAACTATAATATATCTTACCTTTGTATTCTATAGAATCCCCCCATTTTTCACTTATGTTTTTTATAGCCCTTTTAATCATTGGTATTCTATTATTAGCAGAAATTATAAAAGATACTATCATTTCAAATGGATCTTGCTTTAAAAGTCTTATTCCATATCCAAACTCAACAGATTTGGATAATATTTCATCCTTACTCAGTATATGTTTTATTTCACTATAATCTCTATATAAATCAAAATATTCTGCCCAAATATTTTTAAAATCCTCTTCTGTAGCATTATGTAATATTACATCATTATTTGCTTTTTCTACTTCTATAACCTTTCCGTAGGCTACTCCTATATAAGAACCTTTTTCTTCTCTGTACCATCTAAAACATTGACCACATTCAAAAATATGTGCTAATTCAAAGTTTCTTACATCTTTAATAACTATAGCATTTGTACAATTTTCTATATAATTAAAATCCATATAAATCATTCCTTATAAATAAATTTTTATACTCCTTAAATAGTATATACTAAAATTTGAAAATAAATAAGCTGTACTCTAAATATAAAGTACAGCTTATAGATTATAACTAATTATATATATTTGTCAATATTTATTATAAGATAATATTATTTATTACTTAAATATTCATCTATAGCTTTAGCAGCTTTTTTACCTGCTCCCATAGCCAATATAACCGTAGCAGCACCTGTTACTGCATCTCCCCCTGCAAATACTCCTACCTTTGTAGTAACTCCAGTTTCTTCCTCAGCTACTATACATCCTCGTTTTGTACTTTCTAACCCCTCTGTTGTAGATGCTATAAGTGGATTTGGAGATGTACCTAAAGACATAATAACGCTATCTAACTCTATAGTAAATTCTGAACCTGGTATTTCAATAGGTCTTCTTCTTCCTGATTGATCCGGCTCTCCTAATTCCATTCTAACACATTTCATTCCTTTTACCCAACCATTTTCATCTCCTAAGATCTCTACAGGATTAGTTAGCAAATTAAACTTTATTCCCTCTTCCTTTGCATGATGTACCTCTTCTACTCTAGCTGGTAATTCTGATTCTGATCTTCTATAAACTATATATACTTCAGCCCCAAGTCTTTTTGCAGTTCTTGCAGCATCCATAGCAACGTTTCCACCACCAACTACAGCAACTTTTTCCCCTACTTTAATAGGTGTATCATATTCTTTTTTAAAAGCTTTCATAAGATTAGTTCTTGTTAAAAATTCATTAGCAGAAAATACTCCATTTAGATTTTCTCCTGGTATCCCCATAAATTTTGGAAGTCCTGCTCCAGAGCCTATAAATATAGCTTGAAAATCTTCTTCTTCTACTAATTCATCAATAGTCACAGTCTTTCCAACTATTACATTAGTTTCTATTTTAACGCCCAATTTTTTAACATTATCTATTTCATGCTTTACTACTGTATCTTTTGGCAATCTAAATTCTGGTATACCATAAACTAACACTCCACCTGGTTCATGTAAAGCTTCAAATATAGTAACATCATACCCTTTTTTAGCCAAATCACCTGCACATGTAAGCCCTGCAGGACCACTTCCTATTACCGCTACCTTTTTATTTTTCTTCTCTTCTGTTTTACTTAAATCCACATTATTTTTTCTTGACCAATCCGCTACAAACCTTTCCAATTTCCCTATAGCTACTGGTTCTCCCTTTATTCCAAGAACACATTTACCTTCACATTGAGTTTCTTGAGGACATACTCTTCCGCAAACTGCTGGTAATGCACTATCTTTTGCAATTGCTTTAGCTGCCTTTTCAAACTCACCTTTTTTTATATGTTCTATAAATTCTGGTATATTAACGCTTACAGGACACTTTCCAACACACATAGGCTTTTTACAATGAAGACATCTTTTAGCTTCTTCTATAGCTTCTTCTTCCGTATATCCTAAACAAACTTCATCAAAGTTTGTAATTCTCTTATTAGGATCTTGTTCTTTCACTGACACCCTTTTCATTTTATTCATTATTTATCACCATCCAATCCTACATGGCATACATGTCCTTCTGCTTTTTCTTGATCTTCTAATAATTTCTTTCCTTCTTCAGTTTTATACATTTGTTGTCTTCTAAGAGCCTCTTTGAAATCTACTAAATGTCCATCAAATTCCGGACCATCTACACAAGCAAACTTAGTTTGTCCTCCAACAGTTACCCTACAAGCTCCACACATACCTGTCCCATCTACCATTAAAGTGTTTAAACTTACTATAGTCTTTATGTTGTATTCCTTTGTAAGTAAAGTTACAAATTTCATCATAATCATAGGGCCTATTGCTACTACATGATTATAGGCTTTTCCTTCTTTATCAATTAAATCTTTTAATAAATTAGTTACAAGTCCTTTATATCCATAAGAACCATCATCTGTAGCTACATAAACATTCCCTGCTACCTTCTTCATTTCTTCCTCTAATATTAAATGTTCTTTTGATTTACATCCAATAATAACATCTGCTTTTATTCCATGATCACTAAGCCATTTTACTTGTGGATATACTGGTGCCGCACCAAGTCCCCCTGCTATAAATACCATTTTCTTTTTCTTTATATCATCCAAATTTTCATTTACAAAATCTGAAGGTTGTCCCAATGGTCCTACAAAATCTTTAAAGCTATCCCCTTCTTTAAAAGAATCCATTTTTTTTGTTGAAGAACCTATAGCTTGAATAACAATAGTTACACTACCCTCTTCTTTGTCGTAATCACATATAGTAAGAGGTATTCTTTCTCCTTTTTCGTCCATCTTAACTATAACAAATTGTCCTGGTTTTGCTGACTTTGCTACCCTTGGTGCTTTAATCTTCATGAGAAATATACTAGGTGCTATGTTTTTCTTTTCTAATATTTTGTACATAATAATTATTCCCCCGTATTTATATTCTTTATTTACAATATAATTATAACATAATTATTATATTTTTTTATCCTAATTAAATAAATTGCATATGCTTATACCTGTATTAAACAACATAAATAAGACCCTCTTTAACAGGATTGAAGAGAGCCCTTAAAAGTTTTCAATTTTTTATTTGGTTTGTTAATACAATAACAAACCAAATCTAAAAATAAATAAAGTTTAATGTTTTACTCAGTCTTGTTTATTAAGCAAGTCAAAGTTAAAAGACTATCACTTAAATGTACATTTTCTACTACTACATCTTCTGGAACTGACAAATCTATAGGTGCAAAATTCCATATGCCTTTTATGTCATTTTTAACAAGAATATTGGCTACCTTTTGAGCGTTATCATGGGGTACACATATTATACCTATATCTATATTGTTTTTTTCTAGATAACTAGACAAATAATCAATATCTAATATTTCTATTTCTCTTATTTTTAATCCTATTAATTTAGGATTTGTATCAAACATAGCTTTTACATTAAATCCCAATTTTGAAAATCTAGTGTAATTTGCTAACGCTTGCCCTATGTTACCTGCTCCAATAATTATAATATTGTAAGGATTGTTTAGCCCTAATATATTGCTTATTTGATGATGTAATTCGCTAACATTATACCCATATCCTTGTTGTCCAAAATCCCCAAAACAGTTTAAATCTTGGCGTATTTGAGATGCAGTAAATCCTATTTTTTCACTTAATTCTTTTGAAGATATTCTGTCTACATCATTTTTTAATAATTCATACAAATATCTATGATATTTAGGTAATCTTCTTATAACTGCCATTGAAATATTTTTTTTCTTATCCATATTACACCTCTTAATATCATATTTTTACTATTATTATTACCTATATTGTATCATACAATTAAATATTATACACTAAAATTGCTGAATACTATAGTAATATATTATATTACTGAAGTAAAAAAATCAAATCCTCCTATATAATACTACAAAAAAAATGCAATACATAGTAAAATAGTACTTGTTAAGGATGGTGAAATTAATGGTTGTATTAAGTTGTAAAAATATTTCAAAAGCTTATGGTGTTGATTTGATTTTAGATAATTTAACATTTAACATAAATGAGAATGATAAAGTTGGTTTAATAGGTGCTAATGGTGCTGGTAAATCCACTCTATTTAAAATTCTTACTTCTTCTTTAGAACAGGATAGTGGAGATATATTTATAGATAAATCTAAATCTTTAGGATATCTTGCTCAACATCTTTCATTAGATTCTAACAATACTATTTATGAAGAAGTATTAGATGTTTTTCATGATCTTATAAAAATGGAAGAAAAACTAAATAAATTAGAAAAATTAATGAATGAACCCTATGATAAAAACAATAAAGAATATCATGATAAAATTATAAAAGATTATACTACCTATACAGATTTGTATATAAATAGAGGGGGCTATACTTATAAAGGTGAAATTCATAGAGTATTAAGGGGTTTAAGTTTTGAGGAAGAAGATTTTAATAAACAAATAAATATATTAAGTGGTGGCCAAAAAACTAGAGTAGCCCTTTGTAAGCTTTTACTTCAAAGTCCAGATATATTGCTTCTAGATGAACCTACAAATCATTTAGACTTAACAGCTATAAATTGGTTAGAAGAATATTTAAAAGCCTATAAGGGTACTGTATTAATTATATCCCATGATAGATATTTTTTAGATGAAATCACAAACCAAACCTTTGAACTTATAAGTGGTCATATAAATTGTTATAATGGCAATTACTCTAAATTTATAGACCTTAGAAAAAAAGAATATGAAGTAAAGTTAAAAGCCTATAATCTTCAACAATCTGAAATTAAGAGGCAGGAAAAAATAATAGAAAAATATAGATCTTTTAATAGGGAAAAAAGTATAAAGGCAGCTGAAAGTAGGCAAAAATCTTTAGATAAAATTGAGAAGATAGATGCTCCAGATAAATTACCTAAACCTGTAAAAATAAATTTTGAAACTCAAATAAAAAGTGGAAATGATATACTCCATTTAGAAAATCTAAGCAAAAGTTATGGAGATATAACCTTGTTTACCAATGTTGAAATGGATATAAAAAGAGGAGAAAAAATCGCTTTAATTGGGGATAATGGTAGAGGTAAAACCACATTACTTAAAATAATAATGGATAAAATCCAAAGCAACTCTGGAACAAAATATATAGGTAAGAATGTATTCATTGGTTATTATGATCAAGAACAATCTGACTTAAATGAGTGTAATACTGTATTAGATGAGGTTTGGGACGAGTTTCCTGAAATGACTACTACAGAAGTTAGAAATTCTTTAGCCGCATTTTTGTTTACTGGGGATGATGTATTTAAAGAAATATCAAAGCTTAGTGGTGGAGAAAAATGCAAAGTTAATTTATTAAAATTAATGCTTTCTAAATCCAATTTTCTTCTTTTAGATGAACCTACTAACCATTTAGATATAATGTCTCGTGAGGCTTTAGAAGATGCCTTATTAAATTACGATGGTACAGTTTTAGTTATATCTCATGATAGATATTTTCTAAATAAGGTTATCGGAAAAATTTATGAACTAAATATAGATGGTATAAAAGAATATTTAGGTAATTATGATTATTATATTCACAAAAAAATTAATCCTAATAGATTTGACTATGAAGCTGTAACTTCTGAAAATTCAAAAACTAAAACTCAAATACACCAAGAAAGAAAAAAGAAAAAAGAAGAAGAAAAAAAATTAAAACAAGAAAAGCTTAAAATAAAAAATTTAGAAAAGGAAATAACAGCCCTAGAAGAAGAAGTAAATTCCCTTCAAGAGCAACTTTGTCTTGAAGAAGTATATTCGGATTCTGGTAAAAGTGAAAAAATAAATAAAGATATAATAAATAAACAAAAACTAATAGAAAATCTTTATTCAGAATGGGAAAACTTTATGGAATAGTATCTTAAAATAAATTTAATTTTAACACCGCAAATATAAGGAAAATACACGTAATGAAATAATTCACATGTTTATTACGTGTATTTTTTATATTTGCTATATTAAAATTAAATCTATTTTAAAACAACCTATTATATCTGTATTTACTTGTAATTATAAATTAACCTTGCCATTTTGTTACTATATTAAATTTATATTCCTAATATTTGTTTTACTTTTTTAACATTATTTCTACTAACAGGAATTTCTGATTGTTCTTTGTCATTCATAACTAATTTATATGTACCATTAAACCAAGAATACAATTCCTTTATATTGTCCATATTTACTATATAGCTTCTATGAACCCTAAATAAATCTGTCTTTTTTTCTATTTCTTTTAATGTATTGTGGGTTATATATTCTTCTGAGTCTGTTTTTACATAAGTTTTATCCTCCATTGTATAGCAATAATGGATATTTTTTGTGTCTATTAATATTATTTTACCTCTATATTCACAGGGTATCTTTTTAAGTGTTTTTTCTTCTTTTTCTAATTTATTTAATATATCGCTTATCATAACTGGAATTTTTTCCTTATATTTTTCCTCTATTTTTTCCTGCAATCTTTTTATAGTTACACTTATTCTTTTATCATCAAAGGGTTTTAGTATATAATCTAAAGCGTCTATTTCAAATGCTTCTAGAGCGTATTGTTCATATGCTGTTATAAATATTATATTTATATCTTTGTTAAATTCTTTTATTTTTTTAGATACAATTATACCATTTTCTATAGGTATATTTATATCCATAAAAACTACTTCTGGTTGTAGTTTTTTAACTAATTCATATCCAGCATTTCCAGTCATAGCTACATCTACTATATTTAAAAAATTATACTTAGATAAAACATACTTAAGTTCTTCTATAGCTGGCTTTTCATCCTCTATTATAATAGCTCTAATTTCTTTCATCTAAAATACCTCCTTAGGTATATAAAACATAACTTTTGTTCCTTCATTTAATTTGCTTTTTATGTGTATGAAATTTTTTTCCCCATATAGTAATTTTAATCTTTTATTAACATTTGAAAGTCCTATACCTGGCCAATCTTTTACTACACAATTAAGTGTATTTTCATCCATACCTACTCCTGTATCTTTTATTACAAATTTAATTTTATCTTTTTCATCTATTGCAGTAATTGTTACTTCTCCTCCCTGTGGCTTTATTAATATACCATGCTTCATAGAATTTTCTATTATAGGTTGAAGTACAAATACTGGAACTTTAAAATCTAAAAGTTCTTCTGGTATATTAATATCTACATTTAGCCTTTCTCCAAATCTTGCCTTTTCTATAGCTAAATAGGATTCTAAAAACTCTATTTCCTCTTTCAATATAATTTTTTCCTCTTGTCTTTTTAGGGTTTGTCTAAAATAATTTGAAAGATTCAATATAAGCTCCCTGGCTTTTATTGGATCAGTTCTACAAAAGGATGCTATGGTATTTAGTGTATTAAATAAAAAATGTGGATGTATTTGATTTCTTAACATTTTTAATTCTGCCTTTGAAACTTCTTGAGCCAATTGGTCTAATTCATATAGTTCTATTTGGGTAGCTAAAAGGGCACTTAACTCCTTAGCAAAATCACTAAAATATTTATCTACACTTTTATAGGACTTAATTTGTATTCCTATGACAAACTTAAACTTATCCTTGTCTGTGTATATAGGTATACAATAGAATAATTTTTCTTTATTATTATCTTCAAATTTTATTAACTTATAATCTTTAAAATTAAAATATTCCTTTATTTTATACTTTAATTTTTCCTTGTTCAATTCTTCTCCATTATAAGAAAATATACCATCATTTTCAGCAATAAATATGCTTTCTAAATTTATTGCTTCATATATTATTGAACATACTTTATCTGAAATTTCTTGATTAAATCCACTTCTTAAATAAATAGAAGTTTTTTTAGCTATATTAAGAGCTTTTTGAGATTGTATGGCACCAATTTTCTTATAATGTTCTTGAGTATTATTTATAATATTTATAAATATACCTACTCCAATAGAATTTGTTATTATCATCGGTAATGCTATAACTCTTTCTAATTGTAGAGCATTTTCATAGGGTTTTGCTATTAATAAAATTATTATCATCTGCAATACTTCTGCTATTATTGCTGCTGTAATACCCGTTGAAACATCTAAACTTTTATCCTTTGTAATTACATTAGCTATTCCTCCTACTATACCTTCTATTATAGTAGATATGGCACAAGAAAGGGCTGTGAAACCACCTAAAAAATACCTATGAGTTCCTGCTATAATGCCAACCATAATGCCTACTAATGGTCCACCTATATATCCAGCTACTATAGCCCCTATAGGTCTTGCATTAGCTAATGCATAAGGCTCTATATTAACTCCAGTATAAGTTCCTAACATAGATAGCACACTAAAAAAAGTTATAATTATTAACTTATATTTATAATCAGATTTATTTTTAAGAAATTTATTAAAAGTTTTAGTTTGACTATATAAATAGGCTGCTATACCAATAAGGGACATACTTTCTAATAATTGTATATATATCATAAATTTCTCCCCTTAAATTACATTATTATAAATAATTTATTAAATATTCTTTAATAAATTATACAATAAATAAATATTTTTTCTATGGTAATTTGCTAAACAGGGAATTTTTTTTACAATTCAATGTGTTTTTATGGCCTTTTATAAAAATATTATTAATAAAAATTTAATAATATATTATGATTTAAATGTAATTTATAATTCAATATTGTAATCGATTAAATTTAGTAGGAGGTAATTTTATGATATCATTTTTTCTTTCATTAATAGCACTTATTGTTGGTTATTTAATTTATGGTAAAATAGTAGAAAAAATGTTTGGGGCAGACGAAACAAAAGAAACTCCAGCCATTAGATTAGAAGACGGAGTTGACTTTGTTCCAATGCCAGCTTGGAAAATTTTTATGATTCAATTTTTAAATATTGCAGGTTTAGGTCCAATATTTGGAGCTATAGCTGGTGCACTTTGGGGACCTGCCGCATTTTTGTGGATTGTTTTTGGTTCTATTTTTGCAGGTGGAGTACATGATTATTTTTCAGGTATGTTATCTGTAAGACATGATGGTGCAAGTATACCGGAGGTAGTTGGTAAATATCTTGGACCTGGTTTCAAACAATTTATGAGAGGTTTTTCAGTAATACTTTTAATTCTTACTGGCGTTGTATTTATAATAGGACCTGCTGGTCTTTTAAATACCTTAACTGGTTATAATAAAGTTATATGGATATATGTAATATTTATTTACTATATTCTTGCAACTATGCTTCCTGTAGATAAAATTATAGGAAAAATATATCCTATATTTGGTTTATGTTTACTTATAATGGCCATAGGCGTTGCTACTGGTTTAATAGTTCAAGGATATCACATACCAGAAGTAACTTTAGCAAACCTACACCCTAACAAACTTCCAATGTGGCCTTTAATGTTTGTAACAATTGCCTGTGGAGCTATATCTGGCTTCCACTCAACTCAATCTCCATTAATGGCTAGATGTATAACAAATGAAAAACAAGGAAGACAAATATTTTATGGAGCAATGATAGCCGAAGGAATACTCGCTTTAATCTGGGCTGCTGCTGCAATGACTTTCTTTGGAAGCACTGGAGAGCTTGGCAAACAAATGACTGCTCATGGAGGACAAGCTTGGGTAGTAAATACTATTTCCAATTCATTACTTGGAAAAATAGGTGGTGCCTTAGCAATACTTGGAGTTGTTGCCTGTCCAATAACTTCTGGCGATACAGCTTTTAGAAGCTCAAGGCTTATAGTAGCCGACTTCTTAAACTATGAACAAGGACCTATAAAAAATAGATTAGCAATAAGTATACCTCTATTCGTTATAGGTTTTGTATTAACAAAAATAAATTTTGATATTGTTTGGAGATATTTTGCTTGGTCAAATCAAACCTTGGCTATGATAGTTTTATGGACTGCAGCTGCTTATTTACACAAAATAAATAAATCTCATTGGATGGCTACTATACCAGCCGTATTCATGACTGCAGTTTCTATAACTTATATACTCGTAGCTCCAGAAGGATTTAAACTTAATCCATCAATTGGATATCCTATAGGTATCGTAGTAGCTTTAGCTGTTCTAGCACTATTCTTAAAGAAAACAGCTTCTAGAAAGAGCAATATAAGCATAGCAGAATAGTATAAAAAGAATGTCTCAAAAATAAATTTAATTTTAATATAGTAAATATGAATAATATATGTAATAAGCATATGAATAAGCTTTAGAAGTTCTTAATTTGACGGAATTAAAAATTTTTGTAATTCCTCACAGGACGTGAGGAGCCGGCAGTGAAGACAGGACGTCGCCTCTACCGGGTAAAAAATCTTTAATGTAGTCAAATTTAGAACTTCTTAGCAAAATGAATTGCTTATGAATGTATTATTCATATTTACGGTTTTAAAATTAAATTTATTTTCATTTTGAGACATTCTTTTTTATTATTCAAATAAATTTATTATGTTGTTGAATTTATCCTTGTTTTCTTTTATCTTATCTTCATTTCCAATAACACATATATAATTTTCTTTCATTAACTCTTTAATAACATCACTAAAAGCTTTTATAGCTTCTTTATTAGTAGATAATATCTCTTCTCTTTCCCTTTGCCTATCTTCATAAGATATTCTTCTTAAATAATTTTCAGTAGCTCTTTCCCCTTTGGCAGCAGGTGTTAAAGGAGTATCTAAATCAGAAATAGTTCCTATAATGTACTTTGTCATTTCTCTATCCTCTGGATTAAATTCAGAAACATATTTAAATGCTTCATTGTAAGCTTCTATAGTTTTTATTAAATTAGGATCTCTATAAGATACAAAGAACATATTACCATTCTTTATAAAGGATGAAAAAGCACCGTAAGCTCCTCCTTGAACTCTAATTCTATTCCACAAATAATCATAATTTACTATAGTTCTTAAAACTTGCATGCTTCCACTATATTCATATCCCAATTTAAAGTAATTATATCCCTTAGCCACATACTGAACTTTAGAGGAGGTTGAAAAAGCTTCATTTCTATTATCAAAATTAAATTCATAATTATTATATTGTAATTTCTCTTCACTTAAACTATCATATAATATTTTAAATTCTTTATTTACTTCACTAAATTCTTCCTCTTCTCCAGTAACACTTACCAATAAGTTTGTGGAATTAAATATTTTATTAAATACACTTTGTAAATTTTTACTTATATCCTCAAATCTATCTTCAAAATTTTTCTCTATATCTACAATAAATTTATAAAATTCTACTCCTGATAAAAGTTCATCATATTTACCATAGGATGAAAAATATGAAAACAACCTTTTAACAGCTACACTATGGCCTCTATCAAACATTATCATCTCTAATCTTGATTTTAATTCTTGTATTATTTCCCTTAGTCTATTCTTTTCATCAAATTTAGAATTAGTTAATATTTCTGATAATAGTTTTATAAGTTCTTTAACATTGCTAGTTAAACACTTAGATTTTATAGTAAACATAGACGTATAATCTTCATAGCTTTCTTTTTGACTAAAGATTTCTGCATTATATCTAATCCCGCCTGTATTTATATTAACTTCATTAGATAAATCTTGATAATTATAATTTTCTGTACTTACTTTACCGAGAACAGCTGATAATAATCCTATATAAGGTATGTTTTCTTTTTCTACTGCCCTTGTATTAAAATATAAATTTAAATATGAAATTTTATTAGTAAATACATTATGGTATAAAGTTTTAATACCTAAAATATTTTTTTCTTCTAAAGGAAGTCTTTCTGCTTCTTTATTTATATCTCCTATGGAAAGCAATGGTATTTTACTTAAATTTTCTATAGAATCCTTTTTATTCTGTCTTTCTTTTAGCTTCTTAGTTTGTTGTATTAATAATTCTAGCTCTTTTTCTGTTAAACTGTCTTTGTATTCTTTTAATTTTTTTCTTATGTTTTCTATTCTATTTTCTTCAAGTCCTTTTTCTGGTTTTACTATAAGTACTGAATAATGATTATTGTCTAAAATATATCTTTGAATTAAGTCCTCAAAATAATTAGAGTTTAATGCAGATTTTATTTTTGGTAGTACATCTTCATATTTTAAATGCATTGTAGGCTCTTCATCATAAAGCCAACTTTCCATAGATTTCATATTATATATTAAGCCTTTTGGATACCCTTGATAATCTGCTTCTCTTAAACTAAACTCCTTTATATTTATTGATGATTCTATTAATTTTTTATCTATACCTTCTTTTACTAAGTTTTCAAGTGTATTAAATACTACAGATTTAAATTTTTCTACCTTATCAGTATTAGAATTCTTAACTATTATACTAATTGTAGATTGAAGTATGCTATTATCATAAACTCCAAATACATCTTTACCTAATCCTGCCTCTAATAAAGCTTTCTTTAATGGTGAAGATGGTGTTTCAAGAAGTATATGCTCTAAAATCTCAAATGCCAAATATAATTCTTTATCTGTAGAATTCCCTACTGAAAAATTTAGACTTAAATAAGTTTTATCTTCAATTTTTTCTTCCTTAGATATAGGATATTTAACCTCTACATATTTAGGATCTTTAAACGCTTCTTGAGGTTTTATTTTTGAATCTACTTCTTGTTTATCAAAATCTTTTAAATAATTTTCGTCTATAAATTTTAATTTTTCTAATATATCTAAATCTCCATATAAGTATATATAGCTGTTAGATGGATGATAATATTTTTTATGAAATTCTTTAAAATTATCCTGTGTAAGATCTGGTATATAATCAGGATCTCCACCTGATTCTACCCCATATACAGTATCTGGCAATAAAGATTCTTGTATTTTTCTAAATAGTATAGATTCTGGTGAAGAGAAAGCTCCCTTCATTTCATTATATACAACACCCTTATAAGTTATATCATCTTCCTTATTTTCTATCTCATAATGCCAACCTTCTTGCATCATTATTTCTGGATATTTATATATATTAGGATATAATACTGCATCTAAGTACACATCCATCAAATTTGTAAAGTCTTTATCATTTGTACTCCCTACAGGATACATGGTTTTATCTGGGAAGGTCATAGCATTTAGGAATGTGTTTAGAGAACCTTTTATTAATTCCACAAAGGGTTCTTTAACTGGAAACTTCCTTGATCCACATAAAACAGAATGTTCTAATATATGAGCTACCCCTGTACTATCCTTTGGGGGAGTTCTAAAGCTTATAGAAAAGATTTTGTTGTCATCATCATTTTTTATAAAAAGTAATTTAGCTCCACTTTTTTCATGTAAAAATACTTGGGCTAAAGAATTAATCTCTTTTATTTCTTCTTCATTTATTAATTTAAACCCATTATAGATTTCTTCTAATTTTAAATTCATAGCATTTTTCTCCTTTCTAAATTTACTATCTATGCCTATTATTTTATATAGTGATATTAATTATACCATATATTTCTTATGGTATATATTTCATTAAAATTCTCCTAGGATAATTATATGTTTAACAAATATATTCAAATCATTTACATTTTTAAATTATAATTTAATAATTTAATTTAATAATTATCATAATATATCCATTTTAAAATCTTCTATTTAAATTTTTTTAAATTTTTATTGTTAATGTTTTGACATAGTGTGTTTTTTATTGTATAATAAGTTTATAAGATAGATGAATAAAACTAGTAAAACCCATTATAAACTTCCCATAGTAAAAAGCACCGCTTCCCCAAGCAGTGCTTTTTTTTTATTTATCTAATTATTCTAATTCTAAAAGTAATTGCCCTGACTTAACTTGATCCCCTTCTTTTACTAACAAGTTTTCTACTATTCCTCCAAAACTAGCTACTATATTAGTTTCCATTTTCATAGCTTCTATTACAATCAAGCTATCTCCTTCTTTTATTTTATCTCCTTTATTTACTAAAACTTTTATTACTGTACCCGGTATACTAGATCCTATATGTTTTTTATTTGCAGGATCTGCCATCTTTGTACTATTAGAAGTTATATTCTGTACCATTAAACTAGATTTATCTTTTATTTTTATTTCTCTTCTATTCCCATTTATTTCAAAGACTACTACTCTATTTCCCTCTGAATCTACTTTTCCTATTTCAGATAATTGAACTATAAATGTTTTTCCTTCTTGCAGTTCTATTTCAGCCGTTTCTCCTTCATATAACCCATGGAAGAATACATCACTGCCCATATGACTTAAATCTCCATATTCCTTTAAGAAATCTAAATACTTATCGAAAACCTCTGGATACAATGCGTAACTTATAATATCCTTTTCTGTTGCATCTAAATCATGTTTATCTTTTAAATGTTTTCTTACTTTTTCAAAATCTTCTGGAGGTAACATTTCTCCTGGTCTACAAGTTATAGGTTCTTCCCCCTTTAAAACTAGCTTTTGTAGTTTTTCTGGGAAGCCCCCCATTGGCTGACCCATCATTCCTTTAAAATATGATACAGCTGAATCTGGGAAAGCCATTTTTTCAGCTTTTTCATATATATTTTCAGGTGTTAAATCATTTTTCACCATAAATATAGCTAAATCTCCAACCACCTTTGAAGATGGGGTAACCTTTATAATATCACCAAGCATTTCGTTAACTTTTTTGTACATTTCTTTTACTTCTTCAAATTTATGACCTAATCCAAAGCTTTCTACCTGTGGTTTTAAATTAGAATATTGTCCTCCAGGTATTTCGTATTTATATATTTCTGCAGAGCCTGATTTTAAACCTGACTCAAATTGATTATATACTGGTCTTACAGCACTCCAATAGTCTGATAATCTCTGCATATCTGTTAAATCTAGACCTGTCTCTCTATCCGTATTTTCTAATGCTGCTACTATAGAATTTAAGGCTGGTTGACTTGTAAGACCTGACATACTATTAAAGGCAGTATCTACAATATCAACTCCTGCATGGGCTGCCATAAGTACTGTGGCCACACCATTACCTGTAGTATCATGAGTATGAAGATGTATTGGGATAGATATTTCATTTTTTAATGCCTTTATAAGCTTAACCGCGGCATATGGTTTTAATAAAGCTGACATATCCTTTATTCCAAGTATATGTGCCCCTGTTTTTTCTATATTTTTTGCTAAATCCACATAATATTGTAGGCTATATTTATCTCTATATCCCTCTAGTATATCTCCTGTATAACACATACAAGTTTCTGCTACTTTATTTTGTTTTAAAACTTCATCCGTAGCTACTTCCATTCCTTTTAACCAGTTTAAAGAATCAAATATTCTAAATACATCTATACCTGAATCTGCAGACTGTTTTATAAATTTTCTTATAACATTGTCTGGATAATTCTTGTACCCAACAGCATTAGCCCCTCTTATTAACATCTGGAACAATACATTTGGTATAGATTTTCTTAACTCTTCTAATCTAGTCCAAGGAGATTCTTTTAAAAATCTGTAGGCCACATCAAAGGTTGCTCCTCCCCACATTTCTATGGAGAATAAATCTTTTCCAAGCGCTGATTGAGCCTTAGCTATTTTAAACATATCTATACTTCTCATTCTTGTAGCCATAAGGGATTGATGAGCATCTCTCATAGTTGTATCTGTCAAGAGAAGTTTATTTTGATTTCTTATCCACTGAACTAACCCATCTGGACCTTTTTCATCTAATATTTGTTTAGTTCCTTTTAAGCTTAATCCTTCATCTACAATTGGTATTGTAGGAACATCAAAGTCTTTCTTTATTCCATGAGTTTCATTTACTACCTTTTCGCCTATGAATTTTAATATTCTAACTTCATCATCAGTCTTTGATGTTATTTCAAATAATTCTGGATTTTTTTCTATAAAGTTAGTATCACATTGTCCTTTTCTAAATTGTTCATGATTTAAAACATTTATTAAAAATCCTATATTAGTTTTAACACCATCTATTTTAAATTCCTTTATAGCTCTTATAGATTTTCTTATAGCATCATTAAATGTTCTAGACCAAGATGTGGTTTTAACTAATAAGCTATCATAATATGGACTTATTACAGAACCCGTAAAACCATTTCCACCGTCTAATCTAATACCAAATCCTGAACCTGTTCTATAATCTTCTATTTTTCCTGTATCTGGTGCAAAATTATTAGATGGATCTTCTGTAGTTACTCTACACTGAATAGCATATCCTCTTGTTTGTATAGATTCTTGAGATTTTATACCTACTTCTTCTGAATCTAATTTGTATCCCTCTGCTATTAAAATTTGGCTTTGAACAATATCAATTCCTGTAACCATTTCTGTAACAGTATGTTCTACCTGTATTCTTGGATTCATTTCTATGAAATAATGATGCCCACTAGTATCTACTAAAAATTCTAATGTACCTGCACTTCTATAGCCTACAGTTTTAGCTATTTTTAAAGCATCACTACATATTTCTTCTCTCTTTTCCTTTGGTAGAGCAAAAGCTGGTGTAAATTCTATAACCTTTTGATGCCTTCTTTGTATAGAACAGTCCCTTTCATGTAGATGTACTATATTTCCATGCTTATCTCCTAATATTTGAACTTCTATATGCTTAGGATTTTCTAAATATTTTTCTATAAATATATCATCTATACCAAAAGCTTTTTTAGCTTCATTTTTTGCACTTTTAAAAGAAGATATTAATTCTTCTTCTGTTCTAACTATTCTCATACCTCTACCACCGCCACCGGCAGCTGCTTTGAGCATTATTGGATATCCACAGTATCTTGCAAATTCTAAAGCTTCTTTCTCTGATTTAATTGGTTTTTGAACTCCAGGTATAGTAGGTACACCTGCTTTTTCTGCAACTATTTTAGATTTTATCTTATCTCCTAATTTTTCCATCATATCCGCAGTAGGTCCTATGAACTCTATTCCTGCTTCTCTACATTTTCGTGCGAATTCAGAGTTCTCTGATAAAAACCCATAACCTGGATGTATTGCATCTACCCCTTTTTTTAAAGCCAATTGTATTATTTCTTCAATATTTAAATAAGCATCTATAGGACCTTTATTTTTTCCTATAAGATATGCTTCATCTGCCTTTGTTCTAAATAATGAAAATTTGTCTTCTTCAGAATATATTGCAACAGTTCTAATGCCTAATTCGTGACAGGCTCTAAATACTCTTATTGCAATTTCTCCTCTATTTGCCACTAATACTCTTTTAAATTTGTTCATTGTTATCCCCCTTTTTGTAAATATTGTGCCCTATTCTTAACTACATTACTTTCTAAATTATAGATATACCTTTACATTATATATAATTTATAAAATTTTTTCAATTGAATATTTTTTTTATTTTTCTTTCATTTAACATTTTAGGTTATTACACTTTATAAAAATGATAAAATATTTGAAAATTTACTATCATATTAATATAAACCTAATATAATAATATAATAATTTATCACACTATTCAATGATATAGTAGTATTTTTTCAATATTTTTAACTTATTATTAATTGTTTTTTAATATAATTACTACTATAGTATTAATATTTCAAATTGAATACATTTAAAAAAAGACTTCCTTATAAATAAATAACAGTAGATTTCTATTTTAACCTATCGTTTATTTATAAAAGAAAGTCTTTATTATTATCTAAAATCTTACTTATATTGAAAGTTTAATAGCTTCTATCTTTCTCCAAGTTTTAAATTTGGTACAGCATTTATATCTAAAGAAGTCCTTCTCCCTTTAATATATTCAAAATAAGCTGCACTTCCTATCATGGCTGCATTATCTGTACACAATATAAAAGGTGGTATTAGTACTTCTATTCCTTTTTTCTTACACTCTTTTACCAAAGTCTCTCTTAAGCAGGAATTAGATGCTACCCCTCCTGCTACTGCTACCTTATCTACTTTTTTATCCCTACAAGCCTTTATAGTATTATCTACAAGAACATCCACCACAGACTTTTGAAAGGATGCTGCCACATCTGCTCTATTTATTTCTTCTCCTTTCATTTCTTTCTTATTTAAATAATTTAATACTGCTGATTTTATTCCACTAAAAGAAAAATCTAGAGTATCATTATGAAAATTTGCTCTTGGAAATTTTATAGACTCTTCATTTCCTTCTTTTGATATTTTATCTATTTTAGGTCCTCCAGGATAACCTAATCCTATAGCCCTAGCTACTTTATCAAAGGCTTCGCCTGCTGCGTCATCTCTAGTTTCACCTAACACTTCAAATTCACCATAATCTTTCATATAAACTATAAATGTATGTCCTCCTGATACTACTAAACACATAAAAGGTGGTTTTAAATCTTTATATTCTATAAAATTTGCACTTATATGACCTTCTATATGATTTACTCCTATAAGAGGCTTTCCTGTTGCAAAAGCTAATCCCTTTGCATATTGTAGTCCTACAAGTAAAGCTCCTACTAATCCTGGTCCATAGGTTACACCTATAGCATCTATATCCTCTAAAGTAAAATTAGCTTCATCTAAAGCTTCTTGTACTACTGTACTTATAACCTCTATATGCTTTCTTGAAGCAACTTCCGGCACTACACCTCCAAACTTCTCATGAGTACTTATTTGTGACGCTATTATATTAGATAAAACTTCTCTGCCATTAACAACCACTGCCGCTGAAGTTTCATCACAACTACTTTCTATAGCTAAAATATTTATGTTTTCTTTCATATTTCTTACTCCTTTTTATGTAATTAAATATATATTAACTATGTAATTTATTATTCTTTTATAAATCTAAATTACATTATACTTTATTGAATTTATATATTCAAATATAGTTTTGACATAAAAAATTAATAAGTCACAGTTGAAACAAAATCCAATCTATTAAATCTAAATTTTTAATCAAATATGCTATAATAAAATACAGAATAGTAAAAGGAGCTTAAATATGAAAAATTACGCTAAAGTAATAGTTGAAGGGTCACCTATATCTAAATCTAATTTTAAATTATTCAATTTACAAGGACGAGCTATAATGCCATTAAATTCTGGTAAATATCATGATAGATATGCAGTATATGAAGAAAGAATAGCTTATGAGACAAGACTACAAAATCCTAATACAGTATTGGAAGAATCATTAATTGCAGTATTAAAAGTATATTATAAAAGTGAAAAAAGACATCCTGATACAAACAATATAACTAAAAGTATATTTGATGGAATAGAAAAAAGTGGTCTCATAGTAAATGATGCTCAGATAAGAAGACTAATAATAGAGGAATTTTACGATAAAGAATTCCCACGATTTGAATTAGAGTTATTTGCAGAAAGTATTTTTAAAATGGAATATAATATTATAAAAAAAGAAAATACAGATAAACCAATAAATTATTCTCCTCCTCCAAACAAAAAAGTTAAATTTAATAATAAGAAAGATAAGTCTGTGTTGGTAACAAAAGATAAAATAGTATGTGAAATATGTGGTAAATCCATAAATAAAAATGATATTGTAACAGCAAATAAACAAACAATAATAATCTGTAAAAAATGTCTAACAAAATTATTTTAACAAGATATGTAGACGGATTTGTGTAAAAAGATATTTCCCTACATAACTCTATTAAGAAAGTATAAACTTTAATATATCATATAAAAAATACACTACATAAGCCATATGTTTATGTAGTGTATTTTTATCTTTAAGTCATTAAAATTAAATCTATTTTAGCTCATTTTTTTATTTTATCCCTATAGTTATCTTTTTTAAATCTTTATAGCTTAACAATTTATCTTTAGATATTTCTATATTAATAATATCTCCAGGTTTTATATTTTCATTTGAACTTAATTTTTCTTTAATCTGATCAAAATAAATATAAATATTCTGATTTTCATATAGTTTATCAAATTTTAATTTTAACTGTACATTTTCTTTTAAATTGTGTAAATTTATAAAATTAGGCAACAAATATTTTATACCTTTATCTGCCCATAATCCTATTCTTTCACCTTCTAAAAAACTTTTCCCTTTAATATATTTAGAAGCGCTTTCCCCTACGCTATACCCCTCTTTTGTTACATTATCCGCAGTATCATATACATGTAGAACATTGCCACAAGCAAATATGCCTTCTACCATGGTTTGGAAATTTTCTCCAACCTTAGGTCCCCAGGTAGATTTGTTTAATTCTATATCTGTTTTTCTTATAATTTCACTATCTCCTCTTAGCTCTACAGATAACATTAAAGTATCACAAGGTATATACATTTCTGTACCTTGTATTGGAATTCTATCCTCATCTACTCTTGCTATAGTAACTCCCTCAACTCTATCTTTTCCTTTTATATTTACAACAGTATGACCTAACTTAAGTGGTATATCAAATTCATCTAAACAGTTCACCACATTATTTTCTGTTCCATAGCAATAAGACATAATTTCAACTACAGCTTTTATATTTGCTCCCTCTAAGGCCATTCTTCTAGCCATTACTAATGCTACATCTCCAGAACCTAATATAACCACCTCTTTACCAGGCATATATCCTTCTATATTTATAAACTTCTGTATGGAACCTGCTGTATATATACCTGCGCACTTACTTCCTGGTATATTTATTGCTCCTTTAGGTCTTTCTCTACATCCTGAAGCTAGTATAATAGCTTTAGCTTTTATACTAAACATTCCATCTTCAGGGTTAACCGCTTTAATACTTTTATCTTTATCTATAGATAAAACCATTGTATCTATTTTATATTCTATATCTAGTCTATTTATTTCATTTATTAATTTTTGAGCATATTCTGGACCAGATAAATTTTCTTTAAATACATGCAATCCAAAGCCTGTATGGATACACTGGTTAAGTATGCCGCCTAAAGAATCTTCTCTTTCTAATATCAAAATGTCATCAATACCTTTATTTTTAGCCGAAATTGCAGCAGCCATTCCTGCCGGTCCTCCCCCTATAATTACTAAATCTATTTCCTTCATTATTAGACCCTCCAGCGCAATGCTATTAATATGAATTTAGATTTAATTCCTATATAATTTTATCATATATATGAAAGAAAATAAAATTACTAATTTTTATGTCATATGAAACAATATTAATTATATTATGCTACACTGCACAAATAAATTTATATAAATAATATATAAAAAGTAACGCACAACAAAAAAATAAACTGCCTCCATTAAGTAGACAGATAAACATTTAAATTTAAACACATTGAACTGGCTCACATGCTTGATAATAACCCTAATTTTTCAACTTTAATTTTAAAATATCTATTTTTTTTGCAAATTAGAATATTTACTGCAAATTAGAAATATATTTTTTCATTTGTGACATAAATTCTTTAGAAGAAATTTTTTTACCAGCTTCCATATCCAATACTTTAGAAGCACCTATACTTAAGTATATCTCATCTATATTATTATGAGAAATAACAAATATACCTTGTCCTTCAAATTCAAAATATTTTATATTTTCTTTTGACTTCACATTATTTTTTATATCTTTATATATTTTCATTAAATCTTTACTTCTGTTTTTTCCACCCATTTTTATTGGTCTAACATCGTTTGCCACTACAATTCCTTCTGGTTCATCTTCATTCATCATAAACCATAGCTTTTTATCTGTGCTTTGTAAAAGCTTAGATATGTTTTTTCCGTCACTAGATAAAATATCTTTTGTTTCAGCCATGCTGTAAATTGGAAGTGAAAAATCTGAAAGTTGAAGTCCATCTTGATTTTTTTTAGGTAAAATATATTTTGCACTTTGATTTTGTCCTGCTTTACAATCCTTTTGTCCTGCTTTATAGTCCTCTAAGGCTAAATTTTCTACTCTATCAGAAGCCATAATATTGTAAGAAGTAATTCCAATAGCACCTATTACTACTCCAGCTAAAACTAAAGTTTTAAATATTTTTATCACAAAAAAACCTCCTTTAAAAATTAATTTCTTCTAAAATTACCTATATAAGCTTGCCATGAAAATTCGGAATTTGCTTTATAGTAATCAAAAGCATAATCAAAATGATCTCCATACCAAGGATCCATAATTTTTATATAGTTTCTTCCGCCATTAGTATAGCATCCATCTAATACTTGAGCATGTCCACCCCCACTAGACCAACTAATCATAGTTTCTAATGGATTTCCATTGCCAATTTCAGATTGAACAGCTAAATAGGAAGGTAGAGTATAGAATACTTGAGCATATAATCCAAAATGATTAGCTGCATTTAACATTTCTCTATCTGTTCCAGTTTGATTTACTAAACCTCCTTTTATATAAGAAACTACTTGTTGTTGAGTTACATTGAAACCATAATGCTGAAGGATTGCGCTAGTTGTAGTTGCCCAACACCAGTTGCTCATTTGTTGTTTAATTTCTGGAACTGTGGCACTTCCAGATGGGTCAGATGGATCAGTAGTTGAAGGCGGATTTCCATCTATTCCTGCTGAAGCAATATAAACTTTTCCATAATTTCTATCTGTGTAAAAGAACCATTTGTTATCTGGTTCACCTGTCCAATAATCATATATGGAATCACCAGTTACCCACCCTTCAAAATTTACAGTTGTGTTACCTGGTATAGTGTAAACTGTTTGGCTATTAATACTTGGCTGTAAACGAACATTGCATCCTATGGGGGCTGTAACGCCTGAAAAATTCACATTTTCAGCACAAACTTTTCCCATACTTGTTTCTTGAAAACCAATTAACAGAAAAGTTAAAGTCATCAAAAATACAGTAACTAACTTTTTCATACATTATACACCCTTTCTTATATTATTTTATTGATAATAATATATCAATAAATATAGGAAGTCAATGCCTTTTTGTGAATTTTTTATATAAATTATAATGAAATTTACAATAATTGAACAAATACACTGTGCAGTTTGTTAATTTTATAATAACTTAAACTATTGATGTATAATTTAAATTTCACAAAATTTTTTAGCATATTTTAGTGTATAATCATATATACAGTTAAATATTTATAACACTTCTTAATTTCTATTTATATAAAATTTTATTAACGCTATCGTACTTTATTTAGACACATTGATTATAATTATCCCGCAAATTATGTACAAACTCCTTTTATAATATACATTGAACCATTCCTGTTTAGCTAATGCTTTGATAACAAAGAATATTTCTTTTTAAATTCAATTCATAGAAAATACAGAACAGTTAAAATTAGATAAACATTAAATTTTTAAAAAGATATCATTAATATTAGTACTTTCATATTGAAGATTTATAGTTTATATTTTTTCTAATAATAAAATATAAGAAATGTTATTTTTATTTTTTGTAAATCTTTTGATGAGTTTAAAAAGAACCACTGACATACAATATGAAAGATTAATTATCATGTTAAAATAAGTGTTTTAAGACTTGAAAAAATTTATATAAGCTAATAGAAAAGCCTAAAGAAATTTTATAACATGTTTAAGAGTATTATAAAACTACCTATATAGCAATTAGTTTTATAACAAGTAAAAAGCCAGCAATCTTTACGATTACTGGCTTTTCTAATGGCAGGGGCACGAGGACTTGAACCCGGAACCAACGGTTTTGGAGACCGCTACTCTACCAATTGAGCTATACCCCTATATTAATGTGCTAAGTTTTAATAAATATTTACTCTCAACCTAGTCACCGGTCTAATGACAAGTATTATAATACATTATATTTGCAATTATGTCAATATAAAATTTTATTTTTTAACTAAAAATATCCTTTTAAATATCTACCTAATCATCATATAAAAATAAATTAAAATAGAGGTACTGTACCCTCTACTTTTTTAAAAATATATTTTTTTCCCGCAATGTGGACAATATTTAAAAGAGCTATCTATTTCTTTTCCACAACCATTACAAATTATTATACTATTATTAGCATTTGAATTTTCACTATATATTTCCTCTAAGTCAATGTTATTAAGGCTTCTATCCTCTCTAACCCTATCTAAGTTTTCCTTTGATATAACATATATAGTATTACAACATCTAGATTTTAAATAATACTTTTCTCCCCACTTAATAAGTGGTATAAAGAAAAAATGAAAAACATTATAGGTTTTTATCACAGTGTACCTACTTAAAATACCACACTTTTTACAAACCAAATTTTCAAAATCCTCGATTTCTTCTTGTTTTGTATTTATACCAAATATACCAAAGAAGAACATAACTCTTCTCCTTTCATATTAACATATATAATTTACCAGTAAATTATATATGTTGATTTTACCAACTTTTAAATAACGTAATTTTAATTCAACTTTAATGTTTCCAAAAATCATTCCAATCATCATTGGTATTTAGCCTTCTCCAGGGTCTAAAACTGCCAAACTTACTTCTTATAGGTATACCAATGCTTAGTGGAAATATAAATAATATAATAACAGCATGACCTAACCCTAAAAAGATTACACTCCTTATTACTTCATAAAAGACTACACCAACTAATATAGAAGTCATAGGAGATACCTTTGATTTTAAAAATCTTTTTCCTACATATAGGCACATAGATGTAAATCCCACAAGAAAAGTTATTATGAACACTATTGCTACTATTGGGATCAATATAATGCCTACTATACTAAATAATAAAGTAATCAACAGCATAGCAATCAATATTATAGTACCATATCCATAGATCAAACTTTTCCCCAATTCCTTATCTATAGCAGATGCCATTCTCATTTCATTATAGGGCATTAAGTTATATGTTATAATGCACAATATAAATAATAATATAGCTGATGCTACTCTACTATGATCAAATTTAGTGCTTTCTATATTTTTATTACTATTTATAAAAGGAATCTTGCTTTTTTTAAATCTTTCTTTTATAGTTCCTTTTATGATTCCTTTTGAACCCTTTGTAACTCTTCCACCTATAGCTGTTGCATCTCCTGTAACTTTGCCATTTATATATACATTTCCACCTATAGAAGTTACATCTCCATTTACAGTTCCATTTACATATATATCTGATCCTATACTTATAACATCAGCATTTTCCACTTTATCTGGCTGAATATATATATTTTTATTTAACTTAACTACCCCTTCTGTAATCATATATGTACTATTTGCTTTAACATTTCCCATAGGAATAAGCAATATAACTAACAGTACACCAACTATGTAGGAGTATATTTTTTTCAATACAAACACCGCCTTTTATTTAAAAGTACTTTTTAGTAGTGATATATTATACTGTATCATATCCTCATATAAAATATCATTATCATAAATTTTCAGTAGTAGAGGTTTCATTTTATATTTATCTAATAAATTTTTATTATTTTTTAATATATCATTACTGCTAGATAAAAATACGCATTTCCCTTTATACTTTTTACATATATCTTCTATTTCCTTTTCATTAGTTATATTATCTTTTTCATCTCTCTTAATTTTTAGTGTGTTTACATTTAAATATTTTATAAAATAATCTAATTTATCTTCATCAACTATAAATACAAATTCACCAGTTTTATCGGATATTTTACTAAACTCCTCTTCATAACCTTCTATTCTTTTTAATATATTTGAAAAGTTTTTTTCATAAAAATCTCTATTGCTAGGATCTTTATCCTGTATAGCATTTTTTGTATTGGATAAAACTATTTTATAATTATTCAAGTTCAAAAAATAATAGGGATTATCTTTTAATACTTTATTTTCAAACTTTACTTTTTTCTCATAAGGCATTAGCTTAGATCCTCTAGATACATTGACAACTCCCACTTTGCTTTTATCCAATTTTGATAAGAATTCATCAATCCAAGGTTCAAAACTAGCTCCTACATAAAAAAACAAATCCTTGCTACCTATATTCTCTAATGTATCTTCTTTTATTTTATAATTTATTAATTCCTCTCTATTTTTAAATATATATTCTACATAATGCTTATCTTTTACTATTTCTTTTACTATGTTATATATGTTTTTATCTGTAGTAGCTATATCTAAATAAACTTCTTTTTTTATATTCTCTTCTTCATTATCACTAATATTTGGTTTAGAACATCCAAACAAATTTATACATATCATAAATCCAATTATAAAAATTATAGTTTTTTTCATAAATACACCTCTGTAACATATACATTGAAATATATGTATTATCTAATAACATTATATTATATTTTACATAATAGATTTTTTTATTGCAAATTTTATATATTACTTTATTCATTTTAGCTCATTAAGGGAATTATATTTATTATTTAATGTAGCTATGTTAAAATAATAAGGAAAATTTAGTATTGAGAGGTTTTATTATGTATATAAGCATGGATAAAGTTTTAAGATCTATCTCTATAGCCTTAGACTTAGCTGAAATGAGTTCTATAGGAACTAACAGTATAATAGAAGATGTTACTAACATCGATTATTCAAAGCACCTATTTCTTAATCACTCTCAAAGGACATGCTATATATCTTTATGTCTAGCTAAAGCTTTAAATATAAGTGGTACCCATTTAGAAGAATTATATGTTTCTTCCCTACTCCATGATATAGGTGCTACAAATTTTCTTTCCAAGAGTCACTCTAGCAATGAATTTATTTTAGGACATTGTCTTACTGGTTCTGAAATAACTAAATCTTTCCCTATTTTTAATAATATATCTAACTTTATACTATATCATCATGAAAATTGGGATGGAAGTGGAGCTTTAAAAATAAAAAAAGATAATATTCCTGTTCAAAGTCAAATAATAAGATTAGCAGATTTAACAGACCTTTTATATAATGATGATATACCCTCTTATGCACAAAAAACACATATAGTGAATTGGATTAAAGGGAATAAAAATAAAATCTTTTGTCCTAAAGTTGTAGAAGCCTTTTTAGAAATATCTTCTACAGACATGTTTTGGCTAGATTTAGAAAATACTAGCTATTTAAAATATATTTTAGATAAGGTCAGCCCTATATACAATTATGAATTAGATTTATATAAATTTATGGATATGGCTTATATATTTTCAGAAATAATAGATAATAAGAGTGCTTTTACCGCTGAACATTCCAGAGAAATTGCGGAACTCTGTTACAAAGTAGGTAAAACTATAGGATATGATGAAACAAAATGTATAAAACTTAAAATAGCTGGTCTTCTTCATGATATAGGAAAATTAGCTATACAAAAAGAAATTCTAGATAAAAATGGACCTTTAAATAAAGATGAATTTTCAATTATAAAATCTCATCCTTACTATACTGACATAATATTAAACAGATTCGGTGAAATTGGTGATATCGGATTTTGGGCATGCAATCATCATGAAAAATTAAATGGTAAGGGCTATCCTAGAGGATTAAAAGCAAAAGATTTGTGTGAAGAAGATAGAATTATAGCAGTTTGTGACATATATCAAGCTCTAATAGAAGATAGACCTTATAGAGAAGGAATGGACTTTAAAAGAGCTTTTTCTATATTAGATAAAATGGTATCAGAGGGCTTACTATGTGATAAAGCCGTATACCACTTAAAAAAAGCTATGACACAAAGTAGCTAAAGTTGTTTTTCATCTATCTTTGTGCTATAAATATTTTGAGGTAGGATAAATTAAGATATGAACTATATAAAAATTTAATTGTTATAATATTTTACTTTTCTATGAAATATTATAACTACATTATTCGAGGTGATTATATGGAATTTATAGTTGACTCTATAAATAAAACTATTGATATAGGTAATTTTATAGGGAGCCATTGTAATTCAGGAGATATTCTATGTCTAAATGGAGACTTAGGTGCAGGTAAAACTCACTTATCTAAAGGAATAGCTAAAGGCTTAAATATTAAGGATAATATAACTAGTCCAACTTTCAATATAGTAAATGAATATGATGGAAGATTAAAACTATATCATTTTGATGTTTATAGAGTAAATGATCCAGATGAAATAGAAGCTATTGGATTTGATGAGTACATATTTGGAGAAGGTATAAGTATTATTGAATGGTCTGATTATATAGAAGACCTTATTCCAAATGAACACATGGATATAAGAATAAATAAAATACCGGAAAAGGGAGAAAGTTATAGAAAAGTAACAATAAATTACCATGGCAATAGATATGATTATATAAAGGAGCTAAAAATATGAAAATACTAAGTATAGATTCTGCTACGGAATGTGCTAGTTGTTCTGTACTAGATGAAGATAAATTATATGGCGAAATAAATTTTAACTATAAAAAACAACACTCTACCATATTAATAAATATGATAGATACTTTACTTAAAAACATAAATTGTGATATATCCTCTATAGATGCCTTTGTTATATCTAAAGGACCTGGCTCTTTTACAGGATTAAGAATAGGTGCTGCTACTGTAAAAGGATTAAGTCAAGGCACAAAAAAACCGTTTGTTTCTATATCTTCCCTAGATAGTCTAGCTTTTAATTTAGCTTTTGCAGAGGGGATTATTTGTCCAATATTAGATGCTTTAAGAGGAAACGTTTATACATCATTATACAAATTTGAAAACCATAAGTTGGAAAGATTAATGGACTATAATGTAATATCTATAGAAGAGTTAATAAATATATTAAAATCTAAGAATGAACCTATAACCTTTATTGGTGATGGAATTTTTAAATTTAAAGATACCATTTTGTCTAATATGGATAATGTAAAATTTGCTCCTACTCATTTAAATTTAGCTCGTTCTTCATCTTTAGGTGAACTTGGATTACATTTATTAAAAGAAGGACATAAAGATGATATATATACTTTTGCTCCTTTGTATATAAGAAAATCCCAAGCTGAAAGGGAATACGAGAAAAAAATAGGAATGAAAAATCATGAGTAAAGAAGATATAATTGTATTACCCTTTTCTCTAGAACATATAGATGGAGTAATGGAAATAGATAATTTAAGCTTTTCTGTGCCTTGGAGTAGGAATTCTTATGAAACAGAACTGAAAAATAAATTTGCAAAATATATAGTTGTTGTAGATAAAAAAACTGATAAAGTCTTAGGATTTGCAGGAATGTGGCTTATAATAGATGAATGCCATATAACAAATATAGCAGTTCACCCCTATTATAGAAGATTAGGTATAGGGAATATTTTAATGAATGAAATAATAGAGATTTGTAAAAAATACAATATAACTGGTATAACATTAGAAGTTAGAGAATCTAATGCAGCTGCTAAAAATCTTTATTACAAATATGGATTTAAAGATAGCGGTATACGAAAAGGCTATTATGCAGATAATAATGAAAACGCCTTATTAATGTGGAAAACAGATTTATAACCATAATTAAAAAATACTATTTTAATATACATGCCAACTTTACATATATATTAAAATAGTAAGGTGTCTCAAAATAGATTTATTTTTGAGACACCTTTTTATGCATTACTCTACAACTATTCTGTTAAAGTTCTTTTTACCTCTTCTAATCATTATTCCATCTTCTGTCACATGTTCTTCTGTTACTACTAAATTTATATCTGTAACTTTCTCATCATTTACATAAAGACCACCCTGCTTTATTAGTCTTCTAGCTTCACTCTTAGATGGGAATATTTCACACTTAACTAATAGATCTACTAATGGATTATTTAAATCATCTTTACCTATATAAGCTGTAGGCATATTCCCTAAATCTTTAGCATTTCCTCCAAATAAAGCTTCTGCAGCGACTTTAGCTTTTTCAGCTTCTTCTTCTCCATGTATAAGCTTAGTAACTTCAAAAGCTAAAACCTTTTTAGCTTCATTTATTTCTGCTCCTTCTAATGATGAAAGTCTTCTAACTTCATCCATTGGTAAGAAAGTTATTAGGCGTAAACATTTTTCTACATCTGCATCTGCCACATTTCTCCAATATTGATAAAATTCATATGGTGATGTTTTTTCTGGATCTAACCATAGGGCACCACTTTCTGTTTTACCCATTTTCTTTCCTTCACTATTAGTTAAAAGGGTAAATGTCATACCATAAGCTGATTTGCTTTCTTTTCTTCTTATTAAATCCACACCAGCTAATATATTAGACCATTGATCATCTCCACCTAATTCCATAGCACAATTATATTTTCTATTTAATTCTAAGAAATCATAACCTTGCATTAACATATAATTAAATTCTAAAAAAGATAATCCTTTTTCTAATCTACTTTTAAAACATTCTGCTGTTAACATTTTATTTACTGAAAAATGAACGCCTATTTCTCTTAAGAATTCTATGTAATTTAAATTTAAAAGCCAATCTGCATTATTAACCATAATAGCTTTATCATCTGAAAAATCTATTATTTTTGCTAATTGCTTTTTAAAACAGTTACAGTTATGTTCTATTTGATCTTTTGTCATCATCTTTCTCATATCAGTTTTTCCAGTAGGATCCCCTATCATTCCTGTTCCTCCACCTACTAGAGCTATAGGTCTATGCCCAGCCTTTTGCATATGAGCCATAACCATCATTTGAAGAAAGTGACCTACATGTAGACTATCTGCTGTAGGATCAAAACCTATATAAAAAGAAATTTTTTCTTTGCCTAGAAGTTCTCTTATTTCTTCTTCATGTGTTAATTGTTTTATGTAACCACGTTCTTTTAATATATCATATACATTACTCAATATTCATTCCTCCTAATATTAGTTCCTTTTTTTAGTATATATTGAAAGCTATATTTTATCAATATTCATATAAGCGATTAAGCAATGTTTCATACAATTTAAATCTTAACATAAAAATTATTGTTTGTTTTTCCAATATTAAAGCTATTGAAAATTCCCTTATCAATAGCTTTAATATTTACTATATAAAATTATTCTTTATCTATATAAACTAAAAATTGTTTTCAACTTTAATAATCTTTATGCTACATACTTTTTTATAATCTCAGGTATATCCTTCTCTTCATTTATACTTATATAAAAATTCACATTATATTGTTCCCCAATATCTTCCAAGGAATAAAATAATTGTGCGGCATTACATACACTCTTAGTTACAATATCAAACAGCCCATCAATATATACGCTTTCAATATCATAATCTTTTGATAAAATGCCGCACAAAAATCCATAAAAGCTCTCGCAACTATTAATTTTAAACTCTGAACTATCAATCAACCTTATTTCACTATTAAGCTGAAACATAGCACTATTATCCTCATCGATGTAAACAATATTACCCTCTCTAAACTTAACCTCCTCATTAGCCATATTAATCATAGCCTTTGTTTTTCCTGATCCTCTTTGATCACAAAAAACTTGAATCATCTTTACCACCCCTTTTATAATATTTAGGTGAACTCCTCAATTTAAATTATATAGTAATTAAAAATGTTTTTCAATAATATTGGGAATATTTTAAAAATAAAAAATAATCTAAAATATTACATTTTACAATATTTTTTTATCTATTTTTCTTGTAGAATTTATTTATTCCAGGAAACATAACTTTAAAACAGTTTTCTTTAAAAGAATTTATAAAAATAACCTTTCCCTTTCCCCTAAAGGCTTTTTTCATTCTCCTAAATCCATTACCGGATTTAATGAATCTATTTTTATCATCTAATGATATTAACTTTTCATATATCCACATATTTCTTTTTAGTGTATTAAAAGGACTCATATTATTATCTCTTAAAAGACAACCAGGACTTATTATACTAATAGTTTTATAATCTATTAAAACTTCTATTTCTTCATAAAATATAGAATAATCCCTATATAACACCGCATTGTTTATAGCCTCACATACAGCATCTATAGGATATGATTTTGGTAAAATATTTACCAATATATCTCTAGACTTATCTATAATATATATTAAATCTCCTTGAATTATATTAACTTTATCAAATTTTTTATTTATATTATTGATTATTTTTATTCTATTATGAGGTAAAAACATATTATTTTTTTTACAAAATATGAGTAATCCCCCTAAAGAACCTATAAATTCACCTTTTTCTTTATCATAATTTATTATAGATGCCTTTTCCATCATGCTTACCCTATTGTCTTCATTAACCAACACACCTATAGCATTAAAATATTTATCTACTAAAGATATATCCATATCCCTTTCATCACTTTTGACTATAGAACATAATTCAATATTTAAACTTAAATTATCCTGAAGAGATGATATAATCTCCTCTTTTCTCATAGTATCTGTAGTTGATCCTCTTCTTATATAAAAAACTCCATTTTCTCTTGTTTGATAAGGTTTTTGATCACTATCATATATATTAATAATAGCTAACTTTTTCCCATAGTATTGCAGTGTATCTAAAGATACTGGTACAGGGGGATCTATTCTTGAACTTATAATCTGTTGAATCTGTTCCTCTTTAAAATCCATATTATCTATACCAACTATATTTTTAGTTTTATCCTCTATCCCTATAATAATATATCCTCTACCACCCTTAGAATTAGCAATGGCAGAAACATCCTTTGCTAATTCTTTTTTCCCACTTTCTGTATTAATATCTATCATCTGTTTAAAATCTAATTTTAATCCTTCATTTTTTCTAATTAAACTAGCTAATTTTTTTTCATCCATAACATTACTCCTAAAATACTTATAGCTGATAATATATTATATACATTAAAACCTGTTTATATATTATATTTTAATGTATTTAATTTAATATTTAAAGAGTACAATGAACAAAATAAGGAAAGTGCGTCCCACTTTCCTTATTTTATACTTTTCATTAGATTTGATTTTTTTAATGCTTTTCCTAGTGGCAATGCTATTACAATTCCAACTACTGCTTGTGCTATATTTGATGGTATATCTTTTAAAGCTATTAATAAGGCTTGATTTAAAGCTGCACTTTCAAACATTATAAATCTTGCTATTATAGCTCCTGCTAAATAGTAAGCAACTATCATCCACATCCCTGCTAATATAAATCCTAATAATTTTATAGATAAAGTTTCTTGTTTTTCTTTATTTTTGTATATTATTGTTCCAGCTATAAATGCCATTAAACCCTTTATTACTATTGTGAAAGGTGCCCAAATTAAGTATCCACTTATTATATCCGCCATTCCCATTCCTATAGCTGATGATAAAACTCCCTTTTTTCTTCCTAAAAGTACTACTGATAAAAGTACCATACTATCGCCTAGGTGAGTGTATCCAGCATAGGTTGGAACTTTTATAGTAAAAGTAACAACACATATTATTGCTGCCATAATAGCTACTTGTACTATATCTAATATATTAGTATTATACATAATTTTTTTGTGCTCCATTATAATCCCTCTCTTTAAAATATACTTTATATACAGTATATAAAGTATTTATATTTTTTTAAAATGTATGGACACACTATTTAAATAAATTTTATTATTATAGGAAAAGCTATGTTTATAAATAAATTAAAACATATTATAAGTATAATTGCTAAAGGAGATGACTTCATGAATTTCTTAAAATGGATAGCATCTATTATTCTTATGTTTTCTCTAATATCCTTTGTATTTAAACTAGGGAGTATTTTCATAAATTCTCTTCTATTGCTTGCAACAACAATTTTTATAATTGATATCTTTACGGAAAGGGAAAAAATAAAATAATTATATATATTGCAGTTGTTACTAATCAACTGCAATTTTTAATATGGATATATAAAGTATTTATTAATTTAAACTTAAATAAATATTTTTGTATATACATTTTTTTGTACATATTATATAATTTATTAATGAAAGATTAATTTTTTTAATTTTTTTTAAATTTTATTAATAATGAAAGGAGAATATCATTGGCTAATAATAAAAAAATATCTTTCTTTATGAATAAATGTAAATTAAATTCTGTTTTACATTTTTTGGACAAGTATTATTCAATAATTATAGGTATTATAGTTTTATTTTTCTTTATAAGATCTATAAATATACCTAATTTATCTCAAGATTATAAGTTTTATTTACTTTTACTAGCCATTGCTACTCTTACAGCATATAAGGAAATTAGAAGAGATGTAAAAATATTACCTTTTTTAATACTGGCAGTCCCTTTTTTACTCTTTATAATGTATATAAATAAACACGGGTATGGATTTTGGGGAAAAATGTTAAGTTGGCAAATAAGTAGAGATATCGTGGTGGATCTTAATCCATCCTTTAAAAATATACCTTTTAACGATGCTGGTTTTGCACGAATTTTCCAAACGGAAACTCTTACTTGGTTTTTCAGATTGGTTTACAATAATGGTTTTGTTGTACCTGCTTTAATTCCTATGTATAGAGCAGCTTTGTCTAAAGATTTCAGAAAAATGATGCGATATGCTTTATCTGCCCATGTACTTCAAGTTTTCTTAATAACCCCATTTTATCTAATGTTCCATCTACAAGAAGTTTGGTATGTAAATGGACATCCTGATGGTTTAGCTAGAAACTTAAGTCCTGAAGCTGCTGCTGGAGTTACTTTGAATTGTTTTCCATCCATGCATACATCTATAGCTTTTGCTATGTTTTTAGTTGTATTACATGAAAAAGACAAAATATTTAAATATATATGGTCATTTTTCTGTTTATCTGTAGTCTACTCCACAATGTATCTAGAAATACATTGGATTATAGATGTATTTGGAGGAATGATATTAGCTTTTGTAACTGTAAAACTAGTAGACTTTATATTGGCTAAGGGAAAGATTTTATTAAAGGATAAACTAAATAGGTTTTATTATAAAAAACCTAAGGAAACTGTATGCTTAGATAATGTATTAGTAGGAAACTCTACGTCACTATATTAATATAAAATAAAAAAGAAATGATACTTAAATTATATTTTTAAGTATCATTTCTCTTTTATTATTTAAAAAATATTAACTTCAATATTTAACTATTTAAATTTAATTTTTGCCTATATCTGAAAGCACTAGTCCCTCATTATGCTCCAAAGCCCAGCTTATAGCCCAATCACTTTGGAATAATAATAAATCTCTATCTTTTAAATCTTTTACTATCTTTGTATCACTAGTTATACTTAATTTTTCTGCTTCTTTTTCTGTTTCCTCAATCCATCTTACATATTTATAAGGTACTCTTTCTAATTTTATATCTACATTATATTCATTTTTCATTCTATATTCTAAAACTTCAAACTGAAGAACCCCTACTACTCCAACTACTATTTCTTCTATTCCTATATGAAGTTCTTTAAATACTTGTATTGCTCCTTCTTGAGATATTTGAGTTATACCTTTTATAAATTGTTTTCTTTTCATAGTATCTATAGTTCTAACTCTAGCAAAATACTCTGGAGCAAAAGTAGGTATACCTTCAAATCTAAATTTATCTTGAGCAGAACACAATGTATCTCCTATTCTAAATATACCTGGATCAAACACGCCAATTATATCTCCTGCATAAGCTTCATCAACTATTTCCCTATCTTGAGCTAAGAACTGTTGTGGTTGAGCAAGCTTAACCTTGTTTTCGCCTTGATAATGGTAAACTTCCATGCCCTTCTTAAACTTACCAGAACATATTCTCATAAAAGCTATTCTATCCCTATGAGCTGGATTCATATTAGCCTGAATTTTAAATACAAAGGCAGAAAATTTATCACTAAATACATCTATTTCTCCAATATCTGATTCTCTTGATAATGGTGGTGGTGTTAAATTTAAGAACTCTTCTAAAAATGGTTCTACCCCAAAGTTAGTTAAAGCGCTCCCAAAAAATACTGGTGTAAGTTCACCAACTCTTACTTTTTCTAAATCAAAATCATCTCCTGCAATATCTAAAAGTTCTATATCTTCTTTTAATTTTTCATGTAAATCTTCACCTATTAAATCTTTAAATACATCATCATCTATGTCCCCGGATAAAGATTCTACTGCTGTTTGACCATGGTTTCCGCCATTAAAGGCTTGAATTATCTTTTTATTTCTGTCATAAACTCCCTTAAAGCCTTTACCTGATCCTATAGGCCAGTTTATTGGATAAGATTTTATACCTAATACATTTTCTATATCCTCCATAAGTTCAAAGGGATCTTTACTTTCTCTATCCATTTTATTTACAAAGGTAAATATAGGGATTCCTCTTAAACTACATACATGGAATAATTTTTTTGTTTGCTCCTCTACACCTTTGGCAGCATCTATAACCATTACCGCACTATCCGCCGCCATTAAAGTTCTATATGTATCTTCACTAAAATCTTGATGTCCTGGAGTATCTAATATGTTTATACAATATCCCTCATAATTAAATTGCATTACAGATGAAGTTACTGATATTCCTCTTTGTTTTTCTATTTCCATCCAGTCTGAAGTGGCATGTCTTGATGCCTTTCTAGCTTTTACAGAACCTGCTAGTCTTATAGCTCCTCCGTATAATAATAGCTTTTCTGTTAAAGTAGTTTTACCAGCATCTGGATGTGATATTATAGCAAAAGTTCTTCTTGTTTCTATTTTTTCTCTTAAATCAGCCATTAAATCACTCTCCTTTTTTCCAATAAATATTTATTCTCTAGCTAATTAACATTAAAACTCCATCTACAAAATAATATAGGAATAATTTTTGTAAAGATTGCTTAAAATACTTTTTACATGAAGCCTAATATAAATCAACTTTGAGTTTAATATTATAAAAAATTCTATAAGCATTATGAAATAAAATAGAGGATGTCTAATGAGCTACATCCTCTCCTATTAGATCAAAATTATATATGTATAGTATTTGTATAAATTATGTACATAATACTTCAATAAAACAAGTTAAATTATATCATTTACACAATTTATTTTCAATAAAAATACATTGGCATAATCTCCTAATCCATTTAAATCAACTATTAATTGAAATATAAACACAAATAAAATTTCTAAAAAATTTGTAAATATTAAAATGTAAACAATATCACCAATGCCTATAAAGTTGATTTTAATTACAAAATGATATAATATTTTTATATTATAACTAATATGGAGGTCATAATATGTATAAATTAATAGCATTAGACATGGACGGAACTCTTCTTAATGATAAGAAAACTATCTCTAGAGAAAATAAAGAAGCTATAAAAGCTGCTATATCCAACGGATCTAAAGTAGTTTTAGCTACAGGAAGGCCTCTTAAAGGTATTGAAAAGTATTTAAAAGAATTAAATTTAATTAACAATGGTGATTATGCTATTGCTTTTAACGGTGCTTTAGTTCAGGAAACAAAAACAGGTAAAGTTTTATATGAAAATAATATGACTAAAGAAGATTTAAAAATATTATATAAATTAAGCAAAGAATTAGATGTAGATATTCATTTCTTAACTATTGGTGAATGCTATACACCTAAATTTAATGTATATAGCCAAATAGAAACTACTCTTAATAATATACCTTTAAATATAATAGATTTTGATAATATACCTGAGGATTTAAAAATAATAAAAATAATGTTTGTGGGTAGTGAAGAAAAAATAACTGAAATAATTAAACTAGTACCAAAGGAACTTCAAGAAAAGTATAATGTGGTAAGAACTGCATCTATTTATTTAGAATTTTTAAATAAGGATACAAGTAAAGGCTACGGTATAGAAAAATTATGTAATATTTTAAACATAGATAAAAAAGAAGTAATATGTGCTGGTGATGCAGAAAATGACATACATATGATAGAATATGCTGGTCTAGGAGTAGCTATGGAAAACGCTTATCCCCAAGTAAAAAAAGTAGCTAACTATATTACTAAAAATAATGAAGATCATGGTGTTGCGCAAGTAATAAATAAATTTGTATTAAATAAATAATTAATAAAATTACAGATTATAATAAATAAAAAGTTTTCATTACACTTATGAAAACTTTTTATCTTTACAAAAATTTATCCTATCTAGGTATAAATCCTATCTTTTTTTGCATTTTTCTTAGCATTTTATAAGATACTTTATAAGCTTTTTCTGCTCCTTTTTTATATATAGATTCTAAGTATTCTTTATTAGTTAATAATTCATTTACTTTGTTTTGAATTGGTTCTAGTTCTGAAATTATAGCCTCTGCCACATCATTTTTAAATTGAGCATATCCTTTTCCTTCATATTTCTTTTCTATCTCTTCCATATTCATGCCAGTTATTGTACCTAGTATTGTCATTAAATTTTTAATTCCTGGCTGATCATCTGTATATTTAACTATTCCTAAACTATCTGTTACGCACCTATTAATTTTTCTTCTTATAGCATCTGGTGGATCCATAATTAATATATATGAATTTTCATTATCTGATGACTTAGACATTTTTTTAGTTGGATCTTGAAGATCCATTATTTTAGCTCCAGCTTCTGGTATATATGGATCTGGCATTTTAAAAGTTGGACTATATAAATTATTAAATCTTTGAGCTAAGTCTCTTGTTATTTCTAAATGTTGTTTTTGGTCTTTACCTACTGGTACCAAATCTGTATTATATAATAATATATCCGCAGCCATTAGAACTGGATAAGTTAATAACCCTGCACTTACAGATTCCCCATAGCGTTGAGATTTATCTTTATACTGAGTCATTCTAAACAATTCTCCTATATATGTGTTACAGTTTAAAAGCCACCCTGCTTCACAATGAGTAGGTACATGTGATTGTATAAATATAGTATTTTTATCAGGATCTATACCTGAAGCTATATATATTGCTAATACCTCTAAAGTTCTTCTTCTTAAATCTTTAGGTTCTTGTTTTACTGTTATAGCATGTAGATCCACTACACAATAATAACAATCATATTCATCTTGTAATTTAACCCAATTTTTCAATGCACCTAAATAATTACCTAAAGTTAAATTTCCGGAAGGCTGAATTCCACTAAATATAACCTTTTTATTATCTTCCATACTTCTACCTCCATTTATTTCATTAAAAAAATATATAAAAAAACCCTACAACAAAAGTTATAGGGCGAATTATCGCGGTACCACCTATATTCAAGAAATTTTAAATTTCTCCTCTACGAATATAAAATTCTGTCTTTATAACGTAAGACCTACGCCTAGAGCTACTTTTATTTCACTTAGGTTTTCCGGGGCCCATTCAGCTTAATCATAACTACTGTAATTCCACCCTATACAGCTCTCTTTAAGTTTGTTTTTAAACTTACTTTTTCCCTTCTTAAAATATTAATATGTAAATTTTTGTATTATTACTCATTAATGTTTAAAATACTAATTTGAAGCTATTCTACAATTATATTATACATTATTTAAGTACACTGTTGTCAACAATTGAATTAAAAACTATTTTTTATTATTCTAACCAAATATACTAAAGTTATTATTAAAATTATAAATAAAAATTTATTATTAATTTACAAAATATGCAAAACCCTATTTATCTATATTTAAATAGGGTTTTGTTTAATTATTAATAAAGAATATTTTTTAAACTAGAAAACTACATTTAAAATTTTTAATAAATTTCATACTCCATCTCAAATTATTATATTTTATTTTTTCCATAGTCCATGTATATTACAATATTCTCTAACCTTTGCTACTTCTTCATCTAATTTAAATTCTGCTTCTGGTTTTTCTCCTGGTTTTAAATATTTTTTATAAACTTTGTTTTCTGTAATAACTTCTATCCATTCTATATAGTGTTTTTCTTCCATTGGATGCTCTTTTTCTCCAACTTTTACCTTAACCCCATTCTCTGTTTTTTCAACTACTGGAACATGTTTTTCTAATGCTGCATCTGTTGTATTTTCTTCCAATAGCCTCATAGGCTTACCACAGCACACTAATTGTCCTGCTGAAGCATGAACAACCTGTACTATATTACCACATACTTCACATTTGTATACTTCGTTTAATTTTACCATAAAAATTCCCCCCTATTATTTAAATTTTTATATATTATATGATTTCTCTATTTATTATATTTTTCCTTTTAAAAAGAAAATATTTCATAAACATTTAATATCAGTTAATAATTCATTTACATAATTATTTTTATTATTAGTGGAATAATAAATTATATAATCATTTTAAAAGGAGTGATTTAAATGGATAAAAAACCTTATCTTCCCAAGGAAAGAGACTATTTAGAACAAAACCCTAAAATAATAAAAACTATGTCTCCTACTGGTAAAACTTATTCTAAATTACCTGACAATGTAAGAGATCCCATAGTATGCAATAATATAGCTTGGCCAGAATTTGATTATACTTCAAATGAATTAGGAGAAGATGACATATAAATATTAAAATTAATCTTTAATATAAAAAATCAAATTTTATAATAAAAATTACAAATAAAATCTTATTTAATAGAAACCCTATTTAGTTAAATAAAAATTGTAACTAAATAGGGTCTTCTTGTTAATCAAATATTTAATTTAAAAATCATTATGTTTTACATAACTTTTAAAATTTAAATTAATATATTTTTATCCGCTGACTACCCGCTCTAATACTCCCATCTTCTTCAAAGTGGGAGTAAAGAGCGGGTACGTACCTGAATAACGATTTCTAAGCTTCAGTGGGAGTAAAAACTCCCTCTGAAGCCAAGAACTCTGTTTATATTACAACCTTTATTTCATGAGTACCTTCTTCAAATATTGGTATAATATTTTCCTCTTTTAGTTCACCATCTACCCAAAGTTCTTTTTTATTTTCTCTAATAACTTTTATATTATATTTACAGTTTCCTCTATTGTAGACTATTTCATATTCACTCCAATCTTTAGGAATGCATGGATCTACATAAAAGCCATCTTTCCCCTTTAATTTTAACCCCAATATTCCTTCTATGCCTGTTCTATACATCCATGAAGCAGCTCCTGTATACCAGCTCCAACCACCTCTTCCTATATGAGGTTCTACATCATATATATCTGCAGTCATAACATAAGGTTCAACTTTGTAATTTTGGCAGTTAAAATAAGATTTTGTATGATTTATAGGATTTATCATATTAAATAAGCTCCATGCCTTATCCTCCATTTTTAATTTAGAAAAAGCTAATACTACCCATATTGCTGCATGAGTATATTGTCCTCCATTTTCTCTAACACCAGGTAAATAACCCTTAATATATCCTGGTTGTAGAGTTGACTTGTCAAAAGCTGGAGTTAAGAGAGCAATTATTCCTTTATCCTTTTTAATAAGATTTCTTTCAACAGCTGCCATTGCCTCTTTAACTCTATCTTCTTTACCTGCTCCTGATAACACTGACCAAGATTGTGATAAAGAATCTATGGTACATTCTTCATTTTCTATAGAACCTAAAGGAGTACCATTATCAAAGTAAGCCCTTCTGTACCAACTTCCATCCCAAGCATTTTTTTCTATATTTTCTTTTATAAATTGTAAATATTCTTTATATCGTTCCATATTTACAACATCTTTTTTATAATCACATATATTTATAAATGACTCTAATATAGTATACAAAAACCATCCAAGCCAAACGCTTTCTCCTTTTCCTTGGTTCCCTACTGTACTCATCCCGTCATTCCAGTCACCAGAACCCATTAAAGGTATATTATGTTCTCCAAATTTTAAAGCTCTGTTAATAGCTCTTATGCAATGTTCATATATTGTCCCTTTTTCACTAGATACATAAGCTACATTATATCTTTCATCTTCTCCTTCTTTTAATGGTGGTTCTTCCAAATAATTTGTACTTTCATCTAGAATACTATAATCTCCTGTGTTCTTTATATAATCTATAGTTACATAAGGAAGCCATAATAAATCATCTGAAAATCTAGTTCTTATACCACTTTCCACTACTGGATGCCACCAATGCTGAACATCTCCCTCTTTAAATTGTCTTGAAGAACTATATATTATTTGTTTTTTTGTTATCTCTGGCTTTATATAGCATACTGACATTACATCCTGAAGCTGATCTCTAAATCCATATGCACCTCCTGATTGATAAAAAGCTGTTCTAGCCCATAACCTACACACTATTACCTGATATAAAAGCCATCCATTTAACATTAAGTCCATACTTTTATCTGGAGTTTTTACTTTTATAGTTTCAGTAAGACTTTTCCAGTATTCCTTAGTATTATCTAGCTCTTTAAAGGCTACTATTTCATTGTCATACTTATTAATATTTTCTTTTACAGCCTCTATACTGTCTTCTGCTCCTAATATAGCTATCAATACTTTTTCTTCATTAGGTTCTAAGGTTATTTTTGAATTTTCAGCCATACAAGGATCTATACCTGCACCTACTTCATTACTTAGTTTTTCATAATTTAATGCTTTAGGATTTTCTATAGTACCTTCAATACCTAAAAATTCCTTTCTATTCCCTGTAAAGGATTCTTCTTCTCCTCCTACTATTTTTAAATAAGCGGTAGTTTCTCTAAAACTACTATTATAAGGATTTCTAGAATATATAAAATTTTCTTTATCTAAATAGGTACTTATATATGGTGAACTTAACTGTTTAGATACCCCTAAAACCGTTGAAGCATAATAGGTAACAGATATTTCTCTTTTTATATTAGTGTTGTTCTTAAGTTTTATTAGAGATATTTTGCAGTTATCTTCCATAGGACAATAACTTGTAATTTCTCCAATTATACCCTTTGTATAATGCTTAAAATTAGAATACCCAAATCCATGATTTATTATATACTGCCCTTCATCTCTTATAGGTTTAGGTGTAATACTCCATATTTCTCCTGTTTCCTCATCTCTTATATAAATGTGCTCACTTTCTCCATCTATTACTGGATCATTGCACCAATTAGTTAGCTTATTTTCTCGACTATTTTTATACCAGCTATAGGATGATCCACTCTCTGATACATGAAATCCAAAGTTACCATTAGACATTACATTTATCCATGGTAGGGGAGTATTATTATAATCCTTTAACACTATGGTATATTCATTATTTCCCATATCAAATCCACCTATATCATTAAAATACTCTAATTTAGGCACTTCAAATTTATATGATTTAGCAGTATATTGTATTTCTCTTTTTTGTAACAAATCTAATTCCTTATTTTTATTATTACCTGTATCTATTTGTTCTGCTAAAGAACCTTTATTAGAGTCTATATACAACCTACACATAGCCTTCAATAAACTTAAAGCTTCTTCCTTCATAGTAGATTTATTAAATAGAAATATCCCTGATGATTTATTTATATTATTCATTAATCCTAGAGTATTTATTAAATTTAATATAGAATCTTCTATTGGTTGTATATAAGAACTTTCTTTAGTATTAACTATTATTAAGTCTACATTTATATTTTTCATTTTCCAATATCTATAAGCAATTAACAATTGTCTTACCATATCTATTCCACTTTCTTTATCTAAAGTAGCTAAAACTATAGGATAATCTCCTGATATTCCATAGGCCCAAAGATCTGATTGACCTGATTTTATATATTTTATATAATTTTCTCTTTCCCTCATATTTCTATTTATAAATAATATATTAGATACAATATACTGATACATATTAGCTGCGGTGGATCTTATACCTAAATGTTTCATTTCTAAATTACTGTGACTCCAAGATAAGTTAAAGGCATTTTTTACATTATCTATATTTCTATATTTCTCTGCTATTTTTATTCCTTCTTCTTTAGAATTACAAAAAGCAGTTGTATAAGCTACTATGCAGTTTTCTTTAGCCTTTAATCTTACTCTAGTTCTTATGCTTATAATAGGATCTAGCACCGGTCCTATAGAACTTTTAAGGTTAGCTTCATTATCCATAGCCTGTGGATTAGATAAGTTTCTTCCTCTTCCTATGAAATCTATTCTACTTGTTTCATATTGAAATCCACCAATTTGTTCCCCTTCCACAGCTACAGTTTGAATTAACCAAGGAGATATATCCTTTTCACTTCTTTTTCTCCTATTGGCTAAAACACAAAAAGGTTCTTCCTTCAATTCTGTTTTTACAAATAAATTGCTAAAGCTAGGATGAACTAAATCTGCATTATAATTTGATAATGTAGCCTCACAATAACTAGTTACTTCTATCATTCTGTCATTGCTACTATTATTTTTTAAATTTATGCTTCTTATTTCTGCATCATCTTCTTGAGAAACCGTAACATGAGTTTCAGTTATTATATTGCCATCCACTCTTGAAAAAATAATTTTATCACTAGAAAACTGAGCTTTATAATACTCACCTTCAAATTTACAAGGTTCATAAGTAGCACTCCAATAATTATTAGCATTTATATTTTTTATATAAAAAAACAATCCTTTAGAATCAGAAGTTAAGTCCTCTCTCCATCTATAAATAGTAGTATCATCTTTTTTACTATATCCTCCACCCCTATTAGAAATCATTAAAGAATAACTTCCATTAGATAATAACCCTACTCTAGGTATATCAGTTTTAGCTGTGTTATAGATTCTACTATATTGATTGATATTATTAAGCTTCAATTCTGTGTTATATTTCTTTATACTTCTATTGTATATGATTCTATTACTTTTTCTTTCTTGCAATAATAGTTCTGTAGCTTTAACTTCTGGTTTATTATGAAATCTATTTTGGAGTATATTATTATTAAGAATATTATTTAAAGCCATAAGGCTCATTCCCTGATGATGTACCATAAAAGATTTAATTATAGCTTTACTCTTTCCTTTCGGTATTCTATTTTTAGTATAATCTACAGCCTCATAAAATCCGTATCTATCTAATAATTTAGAATTTATTAGTGTATTTATATTCTCAATACCACTACTTATATCTTTTTGCAAAGCTAATATAGTTGAATAAGGCGATATAACTAAATCCTTAGACAATCCTCTTTTTATTCCTATGCCAGGCACTCCAAAAGCCATATATTGATAGTTTTTATCTCCATCAAAATGATAAAATGCAGATTCGGATATTCCCCAAGGTATCCTTTTATTTTTAGCGTACAATTGCTGTCCTTTTATTACTGATTTATATGTTTGGTCTAATAAAGTACCTTCATAATTCTTCATTATTAATAAAGGCATAAAATACTCAAACATAGTTCCACTCCAAGAAGCTAACCCTTTTAATTTTTTTCCCATATAAGTTATACCTCTACCTAATGTTATCCAGTTATCTTGTGGGATGTCGCCCTTTGCTATAGCAACAAAACTTGCTTGCCTAGCTTCTGAAGCTAGTAAATCATAATAAGAATTTGCCATCTCTCCTGAATCTACATTGTATCCTATAGTAAATAAATTTCTATCCTTATTGTATAGAACTTTAAAGTCTGTATTTTTAGCTAATTCATCTAATTTTAAATTTAATCCATATATACCCTGTATTAAATTTTTAATATTATCACTACTAGTATTTAAATTATTTATAAAATTTAAAATCCATTCTCTTTCATAATTGTCCTTTGTTTTTATTTGTTCTAAATTTTTAGTAATATAATTTATTTTATCTGGCATTTTTTTTATAGGTATCTTTGTAACAAAGTCTCTAATCTCTTCTATTACATCTTTACATAATCCTATATTTTCTATTATTTGATCCTTCCAAGGAATTAATTTTTTAAATTCCTGAAGAGATTCATTTAAAAAATCGTATAACTTTTTATTCCAATAGAAATTATTTATATCTATATTAAAATTATCTAGTTCCTTTTGCTTGTTCAATATTTTTATAAATATGTTGTTTATAAAAACAATATCCGGTTCCATTTCTTTTAAAATAAATATTATATTAAAATAAAAGTTATCTATATCCTCTTCTTTTTTTAATTCTTCATTAGCTAATTCTAGTATACTTAATAACCCATCAATATTTTTTTTGCTTAATAAAGGTTTATTTATAATATCCTTTAAAGATTCTTCTGTAAGCCATAAATATCCTACTAAATTTCCACTATCTACTGCAGATATATATCTAGGATTTAGTGGTTTACCATTTTTTATATCATACCAATTATAAAAATGGCCCTCATATTTATCTAAATTATTCATACTAGATACTATATTTTCCAGTCTATTTATAAGATTTTCTAATGTTATAAATCCTAAATCATAGGCTACAATATTTGAAGTTATTCCCATTCCCATATTGGTAGGTGATGTTCTATAGGCTATTCCTTTATATGGTTCTTTCTGATAGTTATCTGGTGCTAACCATTTAGTATCTTCATAAACAAAATCCTCAAAATAAGCCCAAGTTCTTCTAGCTATATTAAGTAATAGCTTTTTATCATCTTTATTTATATATAATCTATTTTTCTTATCCTTACTTACATAGAAAGCTATATAAGGACTAATAAACCAAATTATACAAGCAGGCACAAGCAATATAGCTAATTCATTAGATCTTATTATAGATAGATAAAGTATAAGAAGAGCTATTAAGCTTCCTACCCACATACTTTTTACATATCCTTTTAAATCCTTTTGGGACATTTTCTCTGCTTCTTCTGCAGTTTGCCATTCTAATAAATTTTTTTTGCTTATAAGAAGTCTATATAAAGTTCTTGTTATAGCATCTAACATTAAATATGCTTTGTGAGGTATAAAAGTAAATATTAAGAAGAATTGTTTTAGTACGTTTTTCACACTATATATCCTACCAGATAAACCTATACCTTTACTTGGGAAAATAATGACCTCTGAAACATTAAACAATATAGGTGCAATAATAGAAAGAAAAGCTACTGTAATCATTTCGTTAGTTCCATAATAACTAATTAATGAAAATAATATAAGTCTAATTATAGCTGGTTCTAAAAGACTTCTCCTTAGGTTATCTATTATTTTCCATTTTGACAATCTATTTATTGCTGTTCTTTTAAATATCCAAGGTATAAGCTGCCAATCACCTCTAACCCATCTATGTAGTCTTTTACAACTTGAATTGTAATAGGCTGGATATCCATCTACTAATTCTATATCTGTAACTAAAGCTGTTCTAACATAAGATCCCTCTAATAAATCGTGGCTTAAAACAGAATTTTCTTTTATTTCTCCATTAAGCATAGTATTAAAAGTATCCACATGATATATCCCTTTTCCTGTAAATATACCTTCTTTAAATACATCTTGATAAATATCAGATACAGCCGTAGTATAAGTATCTAATCCTACCTGTCCGGAAAAAATTTTTGAAAATAAAGTTTTATTAGCATCTTCTACACCTATACTAATTCTAGGCTGCATAAGCCCGTATCCATGAATCACTGATTTTTTCACATTATTTATTATAGGTCTATTAAGTGGATGCTCCATAGCGCCTATTAGACTTTTAGCCACATCTCTTGGAAGTTTTGTATCTGCATCTAGTGTTATTACATATTTAACTTTTTTTAAAATATTTATATCTCCACTTATAGTATTATAGCTAGTATTTTTTTCTCCACGTATAAGCTTATTAAATTCTTCTAACTTCCCTCTCTTTCTTTCCCATCCCATCCATATTTTTTCTTTTTCATTATATTGCCTATATCTATTTAAAAAGAAAAATATTTCTTCTCCTGCTTTGGAATGCTTATTGTTTAACTCCTTTACTCTCTTTAACATTTCTTTTATTATTTCTTCATCATTTTCTTCTTTTTCACTTTTGCTATCTTTAAAATCTCCTAAAATAGCAAAATAAAGATTCTTTTCTTTATTAGCTAAATAATATACTTCCATATCCTTTACTAATTCTTGAGCTCTTTTTTTACTTCCTATTAATGTAGGTATTACAACAACTGTTGAATTTTCCTTAGCTATACCATTTGTAAATTGTAATTTAGGTATAAAATCTGGCTTAGTTAAATTATTCAAACTCCAATTTAGTATGGATATTATGATTTCACTGCTAGGTATTAAAAGTACTCTGATTTGTAACAACATTATATATACATTATTGTATTCTATGGATTTAATGATAAAAAATTCGAATATAAATGTAAAAACTATTATGCTAGTTATATAAGATCTAACTTTATTTTTAATTAAAAAATCTTTTATTTTATCCTTTCCTTCATTTTTTACACCTAATACTTTTTTGAGTAATCTAACCCCTTTTTCTTCAACTATATAATATCCTACATGTTTTTTATAATTATCTTCCTCAGTTTTAACTTCAAATTGTTGTGCACATTCTATACTTTTTTTTGCTATATAACTTTCTGGAAGTTTTAATTTTCTTGAAAGTCTCTCTATTTTACTTCTATAAAAGTCTTTGGATGGAAAATCCATATCATTATAAACTTTTGAAGGGTCTTCTTTTAATATTTCTTCGATAACACTAACATTTTGAAATATATTTTTCCAATTAATAGCTTCTATATCTCTTAATCCATTTATACAATTACCCATAATTATTTGTTGTTTAGATTGCTTTCTATATCCTAAATTTATTATGTTATCTATGTTTTTTTCTTTTATCTCTAATTGTTCTTGTATAAATAGATTTAATTTTTCTTCTTTTATTCCATTATCATTTATTATATTTATAAATGTTTCCATAAAATAAGGACTAATATTTATCCCTTTATCCTTTAATTCATCAATAGTTTTTTCTAAATCTCCATCATTATAATTTTTAATTATTTTATCTGCTAATTCTTCCCCCCTTTTTCTTTCTCTTTGTATATATGTTATTTCTTCTGTTATTATAGATATCTTTTGTATTAAAGCTATTCTCAACATTATAGGCAAAGCCCATACTTCTGAGCTAGTCAATATATTATTTTTCTGATATCCATTCATAAATTTTATTATAAAATCTTTATCCATATTTCCATGAAAATTGTGTATTATGGCTAAAGCTAAATGATATACCCTAGGGTAACATTTCATTATGCCTTTATTTATAACAGGTAATTTTACATAATGAGAAGATGGCATATTTTTTTTTATATCTTTATATTCTTTTTCTATAAGATATATATTGTCTAATAACCACTCTCCAGCAGGTACAGTCATATTTATATCTTCATCTAAAGATACTATGTATTTGTAATTATTCATTATTCTCTCATAACTTTTATCTAAACTTTCCAAAACCAATTTTCTACATTTTCTATTAGATACTATACTATGAAATTCTGAGATATCTTCTGCAAATTGTTCTAGATCCTGTTTATCTTCACTAAAAAATATATTATTTATATCATCTATTAAACTTTCTTTACTATCACTATTCTTATATATTAAATATGTTAAAATAATTAAACTCACACAAATTGGTATAAACACTGTCATAAGAATTCATCCTTTCCTTATCAAGAGTATGCCTAATTTAGTATTTCCAATTAATATAAAAATATTACATTTAAAAACTAACCTATAAACAAACATTAATTACATTTCCTTCAGTTACCACTACTTTAAATTAATATAAAATTAATTAAATAAAAAAAATCTTATTAAGTTAATTTAGATTTAACTCAATAAGATTTTTTATTTATCATTACTAAAAAACATTTATTTTAATAACTATATTATTTTTGATAAATATTTTACACTTCATTTTGTATTAAATTTTCATAGCTTTGTCTTCTACATACTAATTTTACTTTATCATTATTAACAAAAACCACAGATGGTAATAAAGCTTTATTATAATTACTTGCCATAGAATATCCATAAGCTCCTGTATTTAATATTGCAAACAAATCATTAGTTTCTACTATTGGTAATTTTACATTATTTATAAGTACATCTCCTGATTCACAACATTTCCCTACTATTTTTACTTCTTCTAATAAATTATCTAAGGCTTTGTTACATACTACACATTCATATTCTGATTTATATAATGCAGGCCTTATATTATCCGTCATCCCTCCATTTACAGCTACATACTTAGCTACATTAGGAATTTCTTTAATAGAACCTACAGAATATAGTGTAACTCCTGAATTACCTACTATAGACCTACCTGGCTCTATTATTAAAACAGGTTCTCTAACCCCTATCTCTTTTGAATAATTTTTCACTTTATCTAATATAATTTTACAAAACTCTTCTATTTCTTTAGGCTTATCTCCATCCTTATAATATATTCCGAAGCCCCCACCTAAATCCAGCTCCTCTATATCTATATTTAGTTCTTTATTAGTTCTTTTTATTAACTTAAGCATTATTTCTATTTCTTCTTCATAAGGTTTTGTTTCAAATATTTGAGAGCCTATATGACAATGGAACCCAACAAATTGTATATTTTCTAGTTCATACGCTTTTTTTACTGCTTTGATAGCACCATTATCTATTAATGTAAATCCAAATTTAGAATCTATTTGTCCAGTTTTAATATATTCATGGGTATGTGCTTCAATACCTGGAATTATTCTTAAAATTACTCTTTGCTTTATATTTTTATTTTTACAGGCATTATCTATTATATCTAATTCCTGAAAATTATCTGCTACAAAGGTTCCAACACCTAAATTTATGGCCATCTCTATTTCTTCTATAGTTTTATTGTTGCCATGAAAATACACCTTTTCCATAGGGAATCCACTTTTATAAGCAGTAAATATTTCTCCTCCTGATACTACATCTAAATAAAGCCCTTCTTCTTTTATTAGATTACACATAGCCTTAGTAAGAAAGGCTTTTCCCGCATAAGCTACTTTGTTTTTTTCTTTATTAAAGGAAGTTACATATCTTCTACAATTATCTCTTATAAGAGTTTCATCCATTACATATAAAGGTGTTCCAAATTCCGTAGCTAATCCTAAAGTGTTTATTTCACCTATATATAAATTATTGTTCTTTATATTCATACTTCCAAAAAGTTTCATACTCCCACATCCTATTTATAAATTAAATTCTTTTGCTACTAAATTTATAGCATTTATTTTATCTTCTACATTTATTGCGCAAGTAATCCTTATTTCTGAGGTTGTTATCATTTTTATTTTTATATTATTATCACTAAAAATTTTTAACATTTTAGCTGCAACACCGGATGTATTTTTCATTCCTATTCCTACTATAGAAAATTTGGTTAAATTTTCGTCAATTTTTATTTTATCCTTTGGTGCATACCCTTTTATTATTTTCATTCCATCCTGTAAATCTTCTTTTGGTATAGTAAAAGATAAACTTATTCTACTATTTATAGGTGCTGTTTGACTTATCATATCTACATTTATTTGCTTTTCTGCCAATTTCGTAAATATATCCGCTACTATGTTTATGTTCTCATTTATATCTTCCATTGTTATTGCAACATCATCATCACTAGTTGCTAATCCTGTTACTGATTTTATTTCCATATTCATATTATTCATCCCCCTAATAACTGTTCCCTTGATATTGCCATTGCTTAATCCTACATAAATAGGTATATTATATTTTTCAGCTAATTCTATAGATCTTGAATGCATAACCTGTGCACCTAGGCTAGATAATTCTAACATTTCTTCATAGTCTATATAATCTAATTTTTTAGCTTTATTATATACTCGCGGATCTACGCTATATATTCCATCCACATCTGTGTATATTTCACACATGGCATTATTTAGCTTTGCTGCTATTGCTACTGCTGAAGTATCAGACCCACCTCTACCTAAAGTTGTTATATTACCATCACAATTTATTCCTTGAAATCCTGCGACAACAACAACCTTTCCTTCCTTTAGGCTTTTATCTATCTTTTTTTCATCTATATCATTTATTAAAGATTTTCCATGTTGTCCATTGGTGCTTATATTTATTTGATAAGCAGTATAACTTATAGCATCTTCCCCTAGTTCCTTAATTGCCATAGATAAAAGTGATGATGACACCATTTCCCCTGTAGAGATTAATGCATCTAATTCTCTTTTATCTGGTACATTGCTTATATCTTTAGCTAAATTTATAAGATTATCTGTAGTGTGTCCCATAGCAGAAACAACAACTACTATATCATTTCCTTCTTTTTTTCTTTTTACGATAGATTTGGCTACGTTTTTTATCTTTTCTACCGTTGCTACAGATGTACCTCCATATTTTTGAACAATTGTTGCCATATAAATACCCCCTACTTGTAAATAAAATATTTTAAATATTTCTTTAAAATTTAATAAATACTCTAACTTATGTATTTCACAAAAATAAAAAATAATGCAACAAAGGAACACCTTTGCTGCATTATTTCAATAATACAAATAAATAATATGCAACTTCCGTGTACCTATGCAGCTCTCCACTTTTTCAAGTGACAGCCTTACACATATTATGTGCAAAGCCAGGAAAAACTTTTACCAAACCTTTTCCTTCGGCCATAATTCCTTTTTTTATTCCTCAAAGTCTGCCGACTAAGAATAAATACTATTAATTACAGCACCTCTCCATAAGTAGCTTTCATTTAATTAAATTTTCATTAGTTTAACATGAATTATGAAATAAATCAATACTTTTTATTTAAATATTAAAAAATTCTAGAAAAGACCTTATAGCATAAACTTGATCCTTTACTCCTCCTAACTCTCTAATAGAATGCATAGCAAGTAATGCCGTTCCTATATCTACTGATTGTATATTTATATGAGTTCCAGATATAGGCCCTATAGTAGATCCCCCTCTTTCATCAGATCTATTTACAAATTTCTGTACTGGTACTTTAGCCCTGTGGCATATTTCTTCATATACAGAAGAAGAATAGGCATCTGAAGTATAACTCTGACTAGCGCTAATTTTTATAACGGGGCCATTATTCATAATAACTTTATTAGTAGGATCTGATTTTTCACTTACATTAGGATGTATAGCATGGGCTGAATCACAAGATATCATAAATGATTTTGAAAGGGTTCTAAAGTACTCTTCTCTATTTTTGTTTAAACATAATGTTATCCTTTCTAATGTTTGAGATAAGAATGGTGAATCCGCACCTTGTTTTGTTGCACTTCCTACCTCTTCATTATCAAAACATACCATAATTTTTGTAGATTTATTATTAGTGGAAGAAAGTAAAGCCTTTAACGATGCATGAACCATGGATAAATCATCTAATTTACCTGTAGATATAAATTCACTCTTATCTCCAATTAAACATCCCTTCTCAAATTCATATAAGAATAATTCAAAATCTAATATCTCATCTATATTAGCATCTAATTCTTTGCATATTATATTAACCAAGTAATTTTCTTTTTCTAATTTATCCTGAACCATTGAGATTATAGGCAGCATATCCTTCTGTTTATTGAGTTCTATACCTTTATTTATATTTCTATTCATATGAATAGCTAAATTAGGAATTATAAGTATAGGTCTTTTTATATTTACAAGTTCCATTTTAGGTTTTAATGGATTTTCCCCTTTTAAAACTACTCTTCCTGCCAAAGATAAAGGTCTATCCATCCAAGTGTTTAGTATAGGTCCTCCATATACTTCCGTATTAAGTTTAATATAATTACCCTCGGCAAAAATTTCTGGAGCAGGCTTTACTTTAAAAGTTGGAGAATCTGTATGGGAAGCCACTATTCTAAAACCTGAATTCTCTATTTCATCCTCTCCAATAAAAAATGCTACTATTGCAGAATCATTCTTAGTGGTAAAATATTTACCACCTTTTTCCAATTTCCAAGCTTCACTTTCTTTAATCTCTATAAAACCTTCCTTTGTTAATACGTTTTTTAAATTATGTACCACATGATATGGAGATGGACTATCATATATAAAATCTATTAGTTCATTAGATACCTTAGATAGCTTTATTTTATCCATATAAAACACCTACTTTTCATAATATTTTATAAATTTATTATATCAGAGTATATTAATATATTATATGCTATAAAATATTTTAATATAGAAAATTTTACTAAAAAAATATGTTATAATACATTTTATATTGAATTGAAAGTAGGTGCTATTATGTTATCTAAACTTTTAGTGATTAAATTTGTAAAAGACTATAAAAATACTAATCATAAAGAAGTTAGAGATTCTTATGGATATTTAGCTAGTATAGTTGGTATTCTAACAAATATATTTTTATTTATAATTAAAATTTCTGTGGGATTAATATCTCATAGTATTGCAGTTACAGCAGACGCTTTTAACAATTTATCTGATGCTGCATCATCTATAATAACATTCTTAGGCTTTAAATTAGCCTCTAAACCTGCAGATAAAGAACATCCCTTTGGCCATGGTAGAATTGAATACATATCTGGATTAATTGTATCTTTTATGGTACTTTTAGTTGGATTTGAATTTATAAAATCTTCTTTTGATAGAATAAGAAATCCTTCTATAGTAAAATTTCAATGGATACCATTTTTATTAATATTATTTTCTATTATTATAAAATTATGGTTAAGTAATTTTAATAAATATATAGGTAATACTATTAACTCTGGTGCACTTAAAGCCTCTTCTTTAGATGCATTAAGTGATGTTATAACATCTTCCTCTGTTGCCTTATCTTTATTGTTAGCTAAGTGGATTTCCTTTCCTATAGATGGATACTTCGGAATATTGGTTTCTTTATTTATAATATATTCTGGTATTTCACTTATAAAAGAAACTTTAGATCCATTATTAGGTGAAGCTCCAGATAAAGAACTAGTATCTGAAATAATAGAAAGAGTTATGAGTTATGAGTTAATAATGGGCGTGCATGATTTGATAGTACACAATTACGGTCCTGGGAGATGTATGGCTTCTATCCATGCAGAAGTTCCTTCAAATGAATCTATTGTTAAAATTCATGAAGTTATAGATAAAGCTGAAAATGAAATATCTAAAAAATTAGATCTTCTTCTAGTTATTCATATGGATCCTATTAATGTAGATAATAAAGAAGTAGCTTATACTCGTAAAGAGGTAGTTAAAATTTTAGAAGAATTTCCTATAATAAAATCTATGCATGATTTTAGAATGGTTGGCGAAGATGAATATAAAAATCTAATATTTGATATAGTAATAGATCATTCTTTTAAGCTTACTCCTGAATTGGAAAATCAGCTTGAAAAAGATATAGATAACTGTATAAAAAAGTTACATCCTAAATATAATACAGTTATAACCATAGATAAAGATTTTTATTAACTTAATTTTTTTATTTCATATATAAATACTCTAAAATCTATATATGGGAACTTTCATTAGTATACAAAATTATGTTTTGTGCATATTATATATAGTGATTTTAATTAAGGAGTTGATTTTTTTGATAAACCCATCAAAACACTTCTTTGCTGGTGGTAATACCGCTGAAGGTTTCTACTCTCTCTTTAATAATATAATAGATATTAATGATGCTAATAGAATTATATATTTAAAAGGTGGTCCTGGTACTGGGAAATCTTCTCTAATGAAAAGCATTGCTGATTTTTTTATAAAAAGTAATTATACTGTAGAGTTTTTTCACTGTTCTTCAGATAGTAATTCTTTAGATTCTATAAGAATCAAAGAATTAAAGATAGCTATGGTAGATGGAACAGCTCCCCATATGCTTGACCCTAAGGTACCTGGGGCCATAGACAAAATAATAAATTTAGGTGATTTATTAGATGAAAATAAATTAAAGAAACATAAAAATGAAATAATAAAGATAAGCAATGAAATAAGCGAAACCTTCAAAAGAACCTATAGGTACTTAAATGCAGCTAAAACCATCCATGAAGACTGGAGTATTTTAAACTGTAGGGCTAAAAATTATGATAATCTATATAAATTAGAAAAAGAATTAAAAAATAACTTATTTAAAGAAAATATATCTAATGATTCTAGAGGAAAGAAAAGACATCTATTCATCAGCGCTATTAGTCCTGAAGGAATAGTAAGCCACACAGATAGTGTATATATTGGTATAAAAGATATATATGTTTTAAATGGAGCTCCTGGAACTGGCAAAACAGAAATATTAAATAGCATAAGTAATGAAGCTATAAATAGAGGTTTCCTTGTTGAATATTATCATAATCCCTTAATTCCAAATATGCTAGAACATATTGTAATCCCAGATCTTAATTCTGCAATTGTGACCTCTAATGAAATTAACAAACAATTTTTAGATGGTGAACAAATATATATGGACAATTTATTAGACTTATCTATTTTAAATAGTAATAGAACAAAAATAAATGAAGATAAAGAATTATTTTATACACTTATAAATAAAGCTACAGATATACTTCATTCTGAAAAAAGTCTTCATGACGATCTAGAAAAATATTATGTAAATAATATGGATTTTTCTAAAATTCCACAAATTAGAGAATCCATAATTGAAGATTTTTTAAGTTTTAAAACAAATTAATTTAATTATAGCTTTTATTAGTATCATTCATCAATAACTAATTAAAATTATGTGTAAAATTTTAAAAAGATCTTATAAATTTAAATATAATTCGGAAAATTCCACAAAAATAAAGAACTGCTAATTCTTAAGAGTTTATAGACTCTTCGGAATTAGCAGTTCTTTTTATTAATCTTATTTAAACTATTATTAATTACAACTTATAGTGTAAAATTTATCTGTTAGTATTTTTGTATACATAGTCCCCATTATTAGTGCAAAGTTATCCACACTGTTTATAACTTTTCATCTTTTTTGTGTACAACTATCATTTCATGTAAAGCTCTTGTAGCCATTATATATTTTAAGTTTTCTCCTACATTACTATCATCTAATATTAAAATAGTAGCATCAAATTCTAAACCTTTTGATAAATAAGAAGGAATTATTATCTTACCTCCAGAATAAATTATATTTTCTCTTTCTATTAAATTAATATACATTTGCTTTTTTAATTCTGTTCCTATAACTTTCCCCTGTTCTAGTGTAGTTGTTATGATTGCAATACTTTCATAACCTTTATTCTCTAAGTAGCTCAAATAATAATTAACTTTATCTATTACTTCGTCTGTATTCTTTACTATTACTTCTTTTACAGGTTCTCCTTCTCTTACTAAAGGAACAATTTTATTTGTTTTTAAGTATTTATTAGCATACTCCATAATCTCTTTTGTTGATCTATAACTTCTGTCTAAATTAAAATACTCTACATCAACTCTATCAAAGACAGAATCTAAGCATAACATAGGAACTTCATCCTTGCAAGGTAATGTTCTTTGATTAACATCTCCTACTATAGTTATAGATTGACAATCTGTAAGTTCTTTTAATACTACAAACTGTAAAAATGAATAATCTTGTGCTTCGTCTATTACTATATGTTTTATTTCAGTTTTATATCTTAAACCCTCTAATTTTATTTTTAAATATAATATAGCTATAATATCATCTACAGTAAGTTTTTTGTTATTATTAAACTCATTATATATATCCAGAACCTGTGGATTATCTAGCCATACTAATGATTTTTTTACCTCCATAGATTTTTTCACTATGTTTCTTATATTATTCTTTCTTTCAAACTCTAAATTATTTTTATTGAGTTGTAGTTCTTCTTCTGATAGCTTTTTTATCTCTTCTTCATATTGTCTTTGGATTTCATAGACTTTTTTGTTTCTCACATCTCTTATTTTAGAAAATACTATTCTTTTTACCTTTTTACTTCTTTTAAACAAAGGCATATATTTATAATAAGAATAAAGCATTTCATCTATTTCTTTTTTATCTATAGCAACTTCGTCCATTAATACTACGTCTTCTGTAATAAATATGTTTTGTTCTAACTCTTCCATAAAACTATCTAAATCTTCCATATATGCTTTGGATTGTTTATATGTTATATCTTCTATAAATTTATTATCTTTTTGTATAAATCTTTTTATATAATTATCATATTCTAGAAAATTATTTACAGGTAGCAAGTCTTCTATAAAATCCTTAAAGGTAGTTTGCTTAACTCCATTTTCACCTAAACTTGGTAATACTTCTGATATATAATCTACAAAAATATTATTAGGTCCTAGTATTAATACTTTATCTTGTATTTGATTCCTATAATTATATAATAAGTATGCTACTCTATGAAGAGCAATAGTAGTCTTACCACTACCTGCAACTCCATTAACAATCATAGATTTATTTTTAGGTTGTCTAATTAAGTTATCTTGCTCTTCTTGTATAGTCATAACTATATCCTTTAATTTTTCCTTGGTGTTTTCACTTAAAATCATTTGAAGAACTTCATCTTTTACATCTAAAACAGAATCAAACATACCTTTTAATATACCCTTACGGATAACATATTGTCTTTTAGATTTTACATCTACCTCTATTTTACCTTCTGGTGATTCATAGGCTATATTTCCTAATTTACCTTGATAAAATATTTGGCATATAGGAGCTCTCCAGTCTACAATAAAAGGTTTATAATTACCTGTTTCTAAAAATCCGTATCTACCTATATAGATAGAATCTTCATCCCCTTCATCTACAAAATTAACTTTTCCAAAGTAAGGATTCTGTTCTAAAACTGTGAGCTCTTTTAGTTTTTTATCTATAAAACCATAAAGCTTTTCTTTTAAGTATCTTTCATGATCAAAGTATTCTGCTACTTTATCTTCATCATTTTTATCTTCTTCTAAAAATTCTTTTCTATATTCTACTATATCCTTTACTATATCTTTTCTTTTATCTAAATATATTCCTGTCTCTTTTCTTACTTTATCTATTATAAAATCTAAATATTCTCTTTCCATACTTAATTCTATATATTTATCTATGGAATTATTTATCTGATTATTATCCATAAACCTCTCTCCATTCCGGTTTATTCTTCTATAGGTGGTTTATCACTTACTCTTTTTGTCTCCATTATAGATTCATCTATGACCTTTTCATCTAATATTCTATCCTCTATTTCATTTTCGTCTACTTCTTTTTCCTTTTCCTCTACCTTTGTTCCCTTTGATGTAGACTCATCTTCTCCTTTAACCATTGCCATAAATTCATCTCCCATAAGAGTTTCTTTTTCTAATAATTTTTCTGTTATCTTGTTTAATAACTCTTCATTTTCTTTTAGCATTCTCTTTGCTTTTTCATGACATTCTTTTATTATATTTAAAGCCTCATCATCTATTATAGCAGCTGTTTCTGCACTACAATTTTGAACTGGTCTTCCATCTAAATATCTATTTTGAACAGATTCTAAAGCCATCATATCAAATCTATCAGTCATACCATATACAGTAACCATACTTCTAGCAGTTTGAGTAGCTCTCTCTATATCGTTAGCAGCTCCTGTAGATATAGAATTAAATTTAACTTCCTCTGCAGAACGACCACCTAACATAACTGTTATTTTGTCTAACATTTCCTCTTTATTTATTAAATATTTATCTTCTGTTGGAAGTTGCATAGTATAACCTAATGCCCCCATAGTTCTTGGAACAATAGTTATTTTGTGTACTGGATCTGTATTAGGAAGCAATGCTGCTACAAGAGCATGCCCAACTTCATGAAAAGCAACCTGCCTTTTTTCTTGAGGAGATAATATTCTGTCTTTTTTCTCCTTACCTGCAATAATAACTTCCACTGCTTCTTCTAAATCCTCTTGTATTACTTCCTGCCTACCATTTTTAACAGCTCTTAAGGCTGCCTCATTTATTATATTAGCCAAATCAGATCCTACTGCTCCTGGAGTACTTTTTGCAACAGATGACATATCTACTTCTTTTGATATTTTTACTCCCTTTGAATGAACTTTTAATATATCTTCTCTTCCTTTTAAATCTGGTCTATCTACTATTACTCTTCTATCAAATCTACCTGGTCTTAAAAGGGCTTTATCTAATATTTCTGGTCTATTAGTAGCCGCTAATATAACAACACCTTTAGATGAATCAAACCCATCCATCTCTGCTAATAATTGATTTAAAGTTTGTTCTCTTTCATCATTGCTACTCATAGCATTATCTCTACTCTTACCTATAGCATCTATCTCATCTATAAATATTATACAAGGAGCCTTTTCTTGTGCTTGTTCAAATAAGTCTCTTACCCTAGCAGCTCCCATACCTACAAACATTTCCACAAAACTTGAACCAGATAATGAAAAGAAAGGAACCTTAGCTTCTCCAGCAACTGCCTTAGCTAATAGAGTTTTACCTGTTCCTGGAGGTCCTACAAGTAATGCGCCCTTAGGTAGCTTAGCTCCTATTTCTGTATATCTTTCTGGTTTATGTAGAAAATCTACAATCTCTACTAAAGATTCTTTAGCCTCATCCTGACCTGCTACATCTTCAAAAGTAATTCCTGTTTCATTTTCCGCATATATTTTAGCTGTGTTTTTCCCAAAGGACATAACACCGCTACCCATTTTTTTATCTAATTTACCAAACAACATTCTTCCTAAAAACATAAATATTATTATAGGTATGACCCAGTTTACAATAAAACTTTTTATGGCTGAATTTTCCTGAGGAACACCACCATATTTCACCTTAGAATCATCTAATTTTTTTACTAAATTAGGGTCATATATTGACTCTGTGTACATTACTTTCTTTTTTTCGCCTTTATTAATCTTAGGATGAATTATTATTTTATCCCTTGTTAATTGAACTTCTTCTATTCTATTTTCATTTAAATATTTTACAAATTCACTGTATTTTATATGATCTGACTTTATGTTTGTAACATAATCATTAAGCATATATACTATTAGTGCTACTGCTATAGCATAATAAGCAAAATACTTTATTTTGTTCTTGTCAAATTTATTATTTTTAGACATAATTTTTCCTCCATTTTATATTAAATAAATTTACGCCTTAAACACATAGTATATTCTATCATAATTATAAAAAAATAAATATAATTTTTCTCCCCTATAAATACTATTACATTTCTATTATTATTTCCATATTCTTATTTAGAATAATCTTAAATTTATTATTAAATATTTGTTACAAAAAATATTTAATAATAAATTCAAGAAAAAATTATGAATATTATAACTATATATACTTTTAATACCATCTAATTTAGCATACTATATATGTATGTTTGTTTATATTAGGTATATGATTTGTACCATAAACAAAATCATTTACTATTATAATTTTTTATAAATTACTATAGACAAATAAAAGATATGAGCAAATACTATATATTTATCTCACATCTTTTTATAAATAACTATAAAACTTATAAATATACTATTTGGCTAATTCATATATAGCATGTCCGTATATCTTAGAATTTAATACCAAATTTTCTAGTTCTATATATTCATCTTTTTTGTGAATTACATCTGGTTCTCCTGGGAAAAGTGGTCCAAAAGCAACCATATTAGGCATTTCCTTTGCATAAGTTCCTCCACCTATAGCTAATAATTCTGGCTCTTTTCCTGTTTGTTCTTTATATACCTTTTGTAATGATTTTATCAATGGATGTTTATCATCAAAATATAAAGGTTTTTGATCTTGAAAATTTTCTATTTTTATTCCTGTTCCCTCTATTTTTTTATTAAACTTTTCCATAAGATCCTCTGCTTTGTATGTAACAGGATATCTTAAATTTAATGACATTTTTATTTCATTATTTTCCATAGAAATAGTTCCTACATTAAAGCTTAGCTTACCTGAAGGTTCATCCTCTAAATCTACACCAAAAGATTTACCATCAGTTTCATTTCCTACATTATTATTAAAAAATCTTATAAATTGTAATTCATCACAATGGCCTAATGGAAGTTCTGCTAAAAATTTAAACATTTGCATGATAGCATTTTTCCCAATTTCTGGTGTACTCCCATGAGCAGATAGACCAAAAGATTTGACTACTACTAAGCCATCTTTTTCTTCTGCTGTTAATTCTATTCCATTTCTATTAGCACAATACTCTACAGACCTTATTATCATATCTGTATCTGGACATTCTATACCAGCTTCACAATAGTCAGGTACCATATTAGAAGCTTCCCCACCCTTAATATATTTTAATTTAATTGCTTTATCACTTTTTATTTCTAATTTTTTTACTACATCAAATATTGTAATTCCTTTTTCAGCATAGATTATTGGATACTCAGCATCTGGAGTGAATCCAAGTACTGGTGGTTTTTCCTTTGCTAAATAATGTTCTATTTCATTAGATCCTGTTTCCTCATTTGTCCCAAACAAAATTCTAACCTTTTTAGATAAAGGAAGTTTTGCTTCTTTTATAGCTTTTAAACCATAAAGTGCTGCCATTATAGGTCCTTTGTCATCTGTAGTTCCTCTACCATACATTTTTCCATCGTGTATTTCTGCCGCATAAGGTGAATACTTCCATCCATCTCCTTCTGGTACTAAATCCAAATGACCTAAAACACCTACATATTCATCACCTTCACCGTATTCAGCATATCCAACATATCCGTCTACATTTACAGTTTTAAATCCTAACTTTTCGCTTATTTCTAATGCTTTTTCCAATGCACTGGCTACGCCTTCCCCATAAGGTTTACCTTCCTTTGCTTCGTCTTCTATACTTTTAATTTTAATCAATTCTGCAGTAGAGTCTATAAGATCATCTTTTAACTCTTCTATTATTTTATTTATCTCCAAAAAAATACCCCCTCAATATATAATGTATTTTCATATTACAAATACATTATACCTCTTTACTTCCAAAATTTACACCATAATTTACAAATATAAAAGTTAAAGCTTACCACATAAAAGGTATAGAAAAATCATTGATTCCCCTATACCTTTTAATTTTCCAATATATTACTTTATAAGATCTATTAATTAAATAACTTTTTAATTAATATGCTCTTCCCCAGTAAACTAAATTTTTAGCTTTTTTTCCACAACATACACAAGTATCTGATACATCTTCTCCATCAAATGGTATACATCTAGAACTAGCCCCTGTTTCTTCTTTTATTTTTTCTTCACATTCTTTATCTCCGCACCACATAGCCTTTACAAAACCAGCTTTATTTTCAACAACTTTTTTAAATTCATCCATGTTTTTAGCTATACTAGTTTTTTGTTCCATTCTTTCTTTAGCTTTATTAAACATAGATTCATGTATTTTATTTAACAATTCTGGTATAACTACTTCTAGTTCATCCATAGAAACTGTAATTTTTTCTCTTGTATCTCTTCTTACCAAAACCACTTGGTTTTTTTCTATATCTTTAGGTCCAACTTCCAATCTTATTGGAACACCTTTCATTTCATATTCATTAAATTTCCAACCTGGCATCTTGTCTGTATCATCAAGTTTAACTCTCGCTACTTTACCCACTCTTTCTTTTAGTTCATAAGCTTTATCAAGTACTCCTTCTTTATGCTGAGCTACTGGTACTATAACTACTTGTATTGGTGCTATTCTTGGTGGAACTACTAATCCACTGTTATCTCCATGAACCATTATTATAGCTCCTAACATACGAGTTGTAACGCCCCATGAAGTTTGATGTACATTTTGAAGTTTTCCTTCTTTATCTGAATATTGAATTCCAAAGGCACTTGCAAAATGGTCTCCAAGATAGTGAGATGTACCTGTTTGTAGCGCTTTACCATCATGCATTAAACTTTCTATTGTGTAAGTAGCCACTGCCCCTGCAAATTTTTCTTGTTCTGTTTTTTGTCCCTTTATTACAGGTATAGCTAACACATCTTCAACATGTTTTGCATATACATTAAGCATTTGTTCCGTTTCTTTTCTTGCTTCTTCTGCTGTAGCATGAATTGTATGGCCTTCTTGCCATAAAAATTCTGCAGTTCTTAAAAATGGTCTTGTAGTTTTTTCCCATCTTACTACTGAGCACCATTGATTATAAAGCTTTGGCAAATCCTTATAAGATTGAACTATTTTTGCATAGTGTTCACAGAATAATGTTTCTGATGTAGGTCTAACACATAATCTTTCTGTAAGCTCTTCTTCTCCACCATGAGTTACCCAAGCAACCTCTGGAGCGAACCCTTCTATATGATCTTTTTCTTTATTTAATAAACTTTCTGGTATGAATAAAGGCATATATACATTTTCATGTCCTGTAGCTTTAAATCTTTCATCTAAGTCCTTTTGAATCATTTCCCACATAGCATAGGCATAAGGACGTATTATCATACACCCCCTTACACTTGAATAGTCTGCAAGTTCAGCCTTTTTTACTATATCTGTATACCATTGTGCAAAGTCTTCATCCATTGGTGTAATATCTTCAACAAATTTTTTATCTCTTGCCATATTAAATTCCTCCCTAAAATTTATTTTTTTGTAAATAAAAAAAACTTCTAATCCCTATACAGGGACCGAAGTTGTGTCGGCGGTACCACCCTTGTTAACATATATAAAATATGCTCACTTTTATTGATAACGGAATTTTTCCGCTGTATCCTACTTAAATTCAGTACAGAACTCGGAGGCTGGTTCAAAACTTAGCTTTCAGGAATTCTCATCTTACATCCCTCTCTGTAAAAAGCCTAGGAATCTACTATTCCTCTTCTTTGCTATAAAATTATTTAATTTTCTAAGATTTAATTATTATAATAAGTTATATTACAAACATTGTCAATACCTTAACTAAGTTTAATTTTTTTAACTTTATATTGATATTTAACTATGTGCTTTTTCATTATTTTAATGAATAATAATATTATTTGCCAATTAAACTAATTATAATCAAATAATTTTATTTTATCCTTTCTGGATAGTTTTTTTATTTCACATTCTCTTTTCATAGCTTCTCTATTTGTATCAAATTTCTCAGAATGTTTTAAAACTACTGGTCTTCTAACTCTTGTATATTTTGCACCCTTTCCTTTATTGTGCTCACTTATTCTTCTTTCAATATCTGTTGTCCATCCTGTATATAAAGTTCCATCTCTACATTCTACTATATAAACATATGCCATATAAAACAATCCTTTTCTCAATATATTCTACATCTTATATATTCTACATTTATAACAAAATTACTGCTTAATGCATTGTTTTTTATATAACTATTATTTAATTTTATTGAATTATTCTTGATGGAATAAAAATTATTCTTTATTTTATCTCTTCATATTTTAATTTTCTATGTAAAATATAAGTTAATAATGTTCCTAATACAATAGAATAAATTAAAATAAAATAAGGATAAATTAAAGGCTGTCCAAATATATTAATTGTACTAAATACATCATATATTTTTGTAGCATTAAAAATTTGTGTAATACTTAAACTTATCAATGGCTTTTTCCACCAAACATTAGCCACGCCAATGAATTTTTCTACTAACATTGGAAATACAAATATAAAACCAGAAATAAAAAAAGTCATCATAGAGGATTTGGTAATGTTAGATATCAATAATATCAATAATACAAATAAAATAGCTCCTATTATACTTGTAAAAAATAATGTAAGGTAAAACTGTGCTATAGTAAAATTGTACGGAGAGCAGCTAAACTCAAATAAAGATTGCATGGGTGCATTAAATCCTTCTATACCATACATTTTAGTTATTACAATAATACCTATAAGATTACATATGAAAGCTATAAATATAGCATATATAATCGCCGCTAATATTTTTGCTCTAACACATTCACTTCTACCTTTTTTGCTAGATAAAATTATAGTAGATACTTTAGTTTTATATTCCTCTGAAAAAATAGGTGAAATCCCTAACAGAAGCATTATAAATATAATAGTAAAATTCGTCTCATTTACAAAAGAAGATATATATTGCCAACTTTCTACATAAAAAAATTTAGGTTCTGAAAGTTTTTTATACATATTATTAGCTGCATTCTTATTTTTATATTCATAAGTATTTTCTCTTCCTGCTTTTTTAAGTTCTTTTAAATCTTTATTTAATTCATCTAATTTATATCCTTTAAAATCATGTGGTCTATTATCTAGCTTTTCATTATAAAAAGGAGGATCTGCCTGTCTTAAAACATCAGCTATAGCTACAAATCTTGGTCGTTTTTGTTCTGAATAATTACACCATATTCTCTCATATATTCCTGTAACTTTAGAATTTTTATCCTTATCTTTATTACTTTTAAAAATACTAAATATCTTATCTTCTTTTTCTTTAGTTATTTTTCCTTCAAAAGGCTTTGTATAATTATATAATGTATTTGTTAATCCATATTCATCTTTAATATCCGTAATTGACATAAAAAAATTAGGTCCATAGACAAACAAAAGCATCAAAGCCAGTATCAAAACCAAATGCTTCTTGGAAAATATCTTGTATAACTCTTGTTTTAATAACTCCATATTTCACCATCCTGTTATGTTCTCTCTATATAATTTATTTTTAAGTAAATTTGAAAAACAATTTATAATTTTACTTTTTAAACTTTTAAGCTGTTTATTCTATCTTTTCATTAAAATAGTGCATATACATGTCTTCAAAATTAGGTTCAATATCTATAGCACTTTCTACCGGCTTATGGGGACTTAATATTCTAAGCTGAACTTTATCTCCCTTTCTCATAATATTTACTACTTGATATATATCCTCATATTCAACTATATCTTTCTCATCTACTTCTACCTTCCAGACCTTACCCTCCATCTCTTTTAAAAGTCTGTCTCCTGTTGAAGATTTAATAAGTTGTCCCTCTTTTATTAAAATAACCTCTTTAGCAATATATTCTATATCCCCAACAATATGGGTAGACAAAATAATAATTCTATCTTTGGATATATCTGAAATTAAATTTCTAAAACGTATTCTCTCTTTAGGATCTAGCCCTGCTGTAGGCTCATCTAATACTAAAATCTTAGGATTATTTAAAAGTGCTTGAGCTATGCCAACTCTTTGCCTCATCCCACCAGAAAATTTACCTACTTTTTTATTTTTATACTCACTAAGTCCTACGACCTCTAAAAGTTCTTCTATTCTCTCCTTTGATATTTTTTTATTCAGGCCTTTTAACGCTGCCACATACTTTAAAAATCTTTCTGCTGTAAAATTTTTATAGTATCCCATATCTTGTGGCAAATATCCTAATAAGTCTCTATACTCTTCTCCTAAATCATTTTTATCCACATTATTTACTAAAATCTGTCCACAGGTAGGATTAAGTACATCAGAAATCATCCTCATTAAGGTAGTTTTTCCTGCTCCATTGGGCCCTAATAACCCATAAACCCCTTCAGTCATCTCTATAGAAAAATCTTTTACAGCTACCTTATCTGAATATTTTTTAGTTAAATTATCTATTTTAAGTTTCATACAACTCTCCCCTATTATTTTATTAACTATATTTAATACCTAAATATTATCTATTCTTTATTAAAGATTCCTAATTTTAAAGCAATTCTTATGCTCAATTAGAATGTACTTATAAAAATATCCTTCTACATATAATAAAATACTTTATTTCCTGTTTACCTTATTCTTCATACTGAAAGTCTTTCACTTCTGTTTTCATATATTTTTTAAGAGCCATATAGTACAAATATATACCAACCACTGCCATAGTCATATAAACTGCCATGTTTATATACATAATTTTTTGTATAAAATATTCATTTTTAAATAAAATGGATACTAATAAAATCCAAAAACTTATAGCCCCTAATGAAACATAGTATCCCCTAATATTTTTTGCTATAATAAATGTTATAAGATTTATCCAAACAAAAGGAACTATCCACAAAATATTAATTTTTAATAGTTCAACATCTATGCCACTTTTAAAAAATAATAGGCTCATAACAGTATTTAAAATAATATTAAAAATCCCAATTATTATAATCCTACTAATTATTATTTCTTTACCTGAAATTTTAAAACTTAGTTCTAGTTCTAACATATTATTTTCTTTTCCCTTAAAAACTTCTATTAAGCCTAATAATAAAGGAATAGGACTTATTGACATAATAACTTTATAAGGATTAATACTCATATTTATAGCTAATTTAAAAGTTATTAAAAATACTAACATGCTTATAATCCAATATAATTTATTTATATAACTTATTTCTATTTGCCCTCTACTTAACAATTTCTCAAATATCTGTAATAAACTTTTCTTTTTAGAAACATAAATTCTTAAATTTTCTATGCACTGATCTATTTCGTTTTGGGTGGGATACTCAACACTATAGTCATTAAAAACATCTATAAATTGTTCCATTTCTTTCTGTGAAATATCTAAAAACTCTTTATCCTTAAATACTTCTTTTGTTTCTTTCATTACTATCCCCCCTTTGTAATAATGTTTTAAGCTTTCCTATAGCAAGCCTTAATCTTGATTTTACAGTGGACTCCTTTATTTCTGTTATATTAGCTATATCCCTTATTTTCAAATCATTATAGTATCTTAATATAACTACTTCTCTTTGTTCTTCTGGCAATAACATCATGGCTTTTTTAATTTCCTGTCTTTCTTCAATCTTTTCTAAATAATTTATAACATTTTCCTCTTCATAAACCTGCTCTAAAGAGCTGCCATCAACAGTGCTATGTTTAACATAAGCGCTTTTCCAATAATCTTTACAAATATTTAAAGCTATCTTCAAAATCCAACATTGAAAATTACCTTTATGACTTTTAAAGATTTTTAAGTTTTTCATAATTTTTATAAAGCTCTCCTGAGTCAAATCCAGTGTAGTATGATACTCTCCTACATTTCTATATATAAAAGCATATACCAATTTATAATTTCTACTTACAAGTACTTCCATAGCAGATTGGTTTCCACTAATAATTTCATTAACCAATTCTTCATCACTCAGTCCCAAAATTATCCCCCCTCCATAAGTAATACGATATAGCTCTATAAAAGGTTTAAATTTAATTATATTATTTCTTAATTATATAATCCCACCCATTTTTTCTAAAGTGTAGGTGATATCAGTACTTATATACGACATAGGACTTTTAAATAACTGAAGTTGAAAATTTTAAGATACCATACTTTTATATAATCTAGGAAGGATAATAATAGAATAGAATTTTGCTTTATTATAAACAAAAAAGAATCTATAACATAGACCTTTTATAAATGTCTACCTTATAGATTCCATTTCAACTTTACTTAACTTTATTATTTATGTTTTCATATAAAAATTAACTAATACAACAATTATTAGCTGCTTTTATAGCTTCCTCTAAAGTTCTTATAAATCTATTTTCTCCTAATCTTGAAACCATTCCCATATTTTTCATAACCCCCATAGGTTGAGCTTGTACTTCGGACATAATTAATTTTATTTCCTCTTCTATGCACAGTTTTTCTATTTTCTTTAACTCACTATAAGCTGTAACATCTAGTACAGGCATATTTTTCATTCTTAATATAACCACTTTTGACTCTGTATCTAAGCTTTCTATTGAAGATATAAAATTATCTATACCTGCAAAAAATAGTGGACCATTTATGTCATATATTAATATTTCATTACCTATTTTATTTGTATGTATACTTTCTAGACTTAATTTTTTAGAACAATAATTTTCATCCAATTCATTGACTTCTATAGCCAAAGCCATTTTTCTCATAAATAAGCACATGGATATGAATATCCCTACTTCTATAGCTATTACTAAATCAAATATAACTGTTAGAAAAAATGTAGCTAATAATATTATTACATCACTTTTTGGTGCTTTTAACATAGCTTTAAAAATTCTCCATCCACTCATATTATAAGATACAACTATTAATATAGCTGCTAAAGTAGTCAATGGAATGTACTTTGCTAATGGCATAAAAATCTTCATTATTAATAATAATGTTATAGCATGTACCATTCCCGCTATAGGAGTTCTTCCTCCATTTCTAACATTAGCTGCTGTTCTTGCAATAGCTCCTGTAGCTGGTATTCCGCCAAACAAAGCTGACGCAATATTTCCAACCCCTTGTGCTATTAACTCCGTATTTGAATTATGTTTTTCACCTATCATACCATCTGCTACAACTGCAGATAATAAAGATTCTATAGCTGCTAAAATGGCTATAGTAAAAGCTGGCTTAATTAACTTTTGTACCGTGATAATATCTATCCCTGGTAATTTAGGTAGTGCTACTTTTGATGATATTTCCCCAAATTGAGTTCCTATAGTTGCCACATCTAGCTTTAAAAAATAAGCTATAAGAGTAGATAGTATTAGTGCAACTAACGCTCCCGGTACTTTTTTACTAAATTTAGGCCATATTATTAAAACTAATAAAGAAAAAATGCCTAGACTTAAAGTTTGCCAACTTAATGTTCCCATATTAGATATGTACATTGACCATTTTGGTAAAAATTCAGATGGTACTTTATTTATTGCTAACCCTAAGAAATCCTTAACTTGAGTAGAGAATAATGTAACAGCTATTCCTGCTGTAAATCCAACTGTTATTGGATAAGATATGTATTTAATTAAAGAGCCGAATCTTAACAACCCAAAGATGATAAGTATTATCCCCGCCATCAATGTGGCTATTACAAGTCCATCTATACCATATTTTTCTATGATACCATATATAATAACAACAAAGGCTCCTGTAGGTCCTCCTATTTGAACTCTACTTCCACCTAAAAATGAAATTAAAAATCCTGCTATTATGGCTGTAATAAGTCCCTTTTCTGGGGATACTCCCGAGGCTATACCTAAAGCCACAGATAATGGTAAAGCTATTATAGCTACTATAATACCAGCTATAAAATCTTTTATTAATCCTTCTTTGGTTAATCCTCCCTCTTTGCATTTTAATATGTCTAAAATTTCTGGTTTTAACATTTATTTACCTCCTTGTACTCAACTATTATTATACCGCTTTATCAGTGTAAATTCTTTTTTATAATAGGTTGCATTTGTACAAGAATTTAAGTATATAAGAGGTTTTTAATACTATTTAGCATTGTTAACAATTTATTAATTTTTTTATTATGATTTTTAAATAAAAAATAAAGTTCCCCTTTTCCTGGAAACCCTTCTATCCGATGACTACCCGCTCTTTACTCCCATCTTTTTCAAAATGGGAGTAAAGAGCGGGTACGTCCCTGGATAACGATTTCTCCTAAAGGATAACGACTTCTAAGGAGTAAAACTCCTAAGAATTCTGTTAATAAGCTTCAGAGAGAGTAAAAACTCCCTCTGAAGCCAAGAACTCTGTTTATACTATATATGTTATTATAATTTTATTATAATTCCCAATTTCTTATTTTTCATTACTGCATATAACTCTCCTTCATGAAGTTTTATTACCTCTAGAGCTATAGCAAGTCCCAATCCTGCTCCTTTATTACTTCTTGATAAATCTTTCTTATAAAACCTTTTAAATAAAAAATCTAATTCATCTTCCTTTAGAGCTTCTATAGGAGTATTCCAAAATTCCATTACTATTCTATCTTTATTTTCACATAAATTTAAACTAATTTCTGTTCCTTTATAGCTATATTTTATAGCATTAGATATTACATTTTCTAATACTCTCATAAATTTTTCAACATCAACCTCTTTATATAAAGGTTTTTCAGGAAAATTCATAGATATAGTGATACTATTTTCTTTTAGTTGTGGATAAAATCCATCACTTATTTGACGTAGAATCTCTTGGAGATTTATATTTTCTTTATTTAGTTTAACATTTTTCCATTTTAACTTTGAAAATTGAAAAAATTCGTCTATAAGAGTTTTTAAGTATAAGCTTTGCTCTTCAATAGTATTTATATACCCTTCTCTTTCTTCATCTGTATCATACTTTTTCTGTTTTAAAAGATTTAGGAACCCTAATATAGATGTTAACGGAGTTCTTAAGTCATGAGATATATTTAATAAAAATTCTTCCTCATTCTTTTTATTTTCTTTTATTGTATCTCCCATGTCATTTAATGCTACTGCCAAAGATGTAAGTTCATTGTTATATTTTAAGGGTATTTTCTTTTCAAAATTTGATGAATAAAGTTTCTTTACTCCTTTTTCAATAAATATAATATACCTCAATCTTCCTTTTGCAAGTATTGCAAAAATAATCATAAATACAAATAACCCCGTGCACATTACAATAAGATCCCCATCTATAACAGAATCATGATTTATCGCTATATATAGATCACCACTTACCTTCTTTATTTCCCTAATATTTATAGTAATATCATTATCATATTTTTTTATTTCCAGTCCCTCTTTTATTATAGATTTACGTATATTATAAAAATTTTCTTCATTATTGGAACTTAGTATTTCCCCATTAGAATTAATAATAAAAACTAAAGTCTTGCCTCTAAAATCATATGGAAATTCTTTCTTTAGTTGTTCATCCATTTTATGTGGTGTTTTAAGCTCATTTATATGTTTTTTTACAAAACTATCTACCTGTTCTCCAACGGTTTTTTTATATTCTTTTATTATGAAGCTATTTTTAAAGTGTTCTGGAAATAAAAACTTATTGATATTATATGATGAAATATTTAGACTTCTTAAAGCCGCACAGACTCCAAAAACTGTAGTTACCAAAGCTATAATAAAAAGTATCATAAGTTCTGTTGTTAATCCAACTCTAAGCTTCCTTTTCAATCTTATAACCCACTCCCCAAACAGTTTTAATGTATTTTGAATTTTTCACAGTATCATTTAATTTTTCTCTTAAATTTCTAATATGTGTTAATAAACTATTATCATTTTCTAAAAATTCTTGTCCCCATACTCTTTCATATAACTCACTTGAAGGAAAGACTCTCCCTTTATTTCTAGCAAGTAAACATAAAATATCAAATTCTTTTGGAGTAAGTGTTATTTCACCTTCTCCCTTATATAAAGTGTGCTCTTTTAAATTTAATTCTAAATCTTTAATTTTTATAATATATTTGTCATCTTCAAATTCCCTTACATTACTCCTTCTTAAAATAGCAGACATTCTTAAAGAAAGTTCTATTAAATCAAATGGTTTTGTTATGTAATCATCACATCCAGAAATAAATCCTTTAATTTTATCTTGCTGATTATCTTTTGCTGTTAAAAATATAATAGGAGTATTAGTAAATTTTCTTATTACTTTAATAGCCTCAAATCCATCTATCTTAGGCATCATTATATCCATTAAAATCAAGTCAAACTTCTCATTTTTTATTTTGTTTAAAGCTTCTTCTCCATTATAAGAAAACTTTACCTCATACCCCTCTTTAATCAAAAATATTTGCAAAAATTCCACTATAGTTTTATCATCATCTACTATTAATATTTTATAATTCACTTAGCATTCCCCCTATCTGTCTGATATAATTATACCAAATAATTCCCAACATCAGAAAGTTAGGGGGGATTATATACTAAATGAATTATTTAAACTTGATTATGTTTTTAAGTTTTTGAAATTACACAAATATATATCAACGAAAAATATAGTTTGATGATATTTTTATAATATATCTCTTTTTACAAAAATAAAATTAGATATTAAATAACACCCTATAGTCCAGGCCAAAAGAATAAATATGATAAAAGGTATATTTACAAATGGTAATCCAATTTTAGGAATTATCTCTCTACTTATTACAAGTTCTCCAGTACTATAAGTGGAAAACAAGTAAGGCATAACTTTATGAATTACTAAGTTTCCTCCAGTAGCGTTATCTAATTGTTTAGTATTTATAATAGATATTACAGCAAACAATACGCCACTAATACTAATAGAAGTTGAACTTTTTTTAGTTAGTGTAGAAATCAATAAACATATTGATACAGTAGCCATTATAAATAGCATATTTATGCCTTCACTCAATACTACAAATTTAAAAACAGAAGACATTTTTAAACTACTTAAATCCGGTTTTACTCCCAAACCTATATTTGCAATTAAATCTTTATTCGCAATATATCTACTATAATAAGCCATTGGCTCTTTAAAAGATCCAAAACTAAACACTGTACCTAAAACTAAAAATGCTAATATTTTTATAATTAAAAATGATAAAATACAAACTAGAACTGAAGCCATAAACTTTGAAAATAAAACTCTTTCCCTAGAAACTGGTTTAGTTAAAAGAAGTTTTATGGTAGCTGGATTAAATTCTCCTGACACTGAAGTAGATGTCATTATTGCTATAATTATTGAAATTATTAAAAATCCTATAATCATATTCACCTTAGGCATAACATTAAATGCAGTTATTTCATAATTTGGTGTAGGCCTAATATTATTATTTAGATAATAATCATTCATTGCTATTTGCTGCTTATATTCACTTATTGCTGCATTTTCACCATTTTTTTCTGACTCTTTTATCTGCTTTTTTAAATTATTATTATCTTTAGTTAATCTCTTTTTCCAATCTAAATTTTTATTTGCAATTTGAAATTTTAGATCTTTATTTCTTCTTTCTATACTTTTTATATTTTGCTCTATTTCATTTTTTCTTTCTTTAGGTATATCTTTATCTTTCTTTTTATTTTGCCAATACTCTAAATTTTTTTCATTAAAACTTAACATTGTTTCAGGTTTAGATTTCAATGTATCTTTGTACATTAAAACACTAATACATGCATATAAAACAATAAATATGCTCATAACAACTAAATATTTTCTTGATAAAATAATCTTTTTCATTTCATTTTTTATTAATTTCATATTTTTAAGCACCTTCCTCAAGTATTTTCATAAATTTATTCTCAAGATTGCTTTCAACCTTACATATATCATCAATGTTTACATCATTTTTACCTATCTCTTTTATTATCCTGGAAAAGTTTTTAGGACTTATTTCAACAACAATAGAATTTTGCTCTACATTAATATTCCTTACAAAATTTAATTTTGAAAATACATCTTGTATCTTTTTTATTTCATTAGTAGATATTTTTAATCTTTCAATATTAGAAGATTCTTCTGACACTGCTTGTATTGTTTTTATACTACCTTTATTTATAATTGCAAAGTGATCACACATTTGCTCAATTTCAGATAAAATATGTGATGATATAAAAACTGCACTATTATTTTTTTTTGCTATATCTTTTACTATCTCTCTAAACTCATGCATTCCTATAGGGTCTAATCCATTTGTTGGCTCATCTAATATTAATAACTTTGGATTTGATAATATAGCTTGACCTAGTCCTAATCTTTGTTTCATTCCTAAAGAATACTTTTTAACCTTATCATTGATTCTATCTTTTAATCCCACAAGTTCTGCAACTTCATTTATTCTTTCTTTAGTAATATCACCATATAAGTCTGCATAGTATTTTAAATTTTGCATTCCTGTTAAATCATTATACATATCTGGATTTTCAACTATACAGCCTACATTTTTCAAAGCCTTTATTCTTTCTTTTTGTATATCATGACCCATAATTTTAATACGCCCTTTTGTTGGAGCTATAAGACCTACCATCATTCTTATAGTAGTTGTTTTTCCTGCTCCATTAGGCCCTAAAAATCCAAATATCTCTCCCTCTTTCACTGAAAAACTAACATCCTTAATTATTTCTCTTTTCCCAATTTTTTTATGAATATTTTCCACCTGAAGAACTTCCATTTTTTCTCCTCCATTTTAAATTAATATAAATTTAGAAATTATTACTATATATTTAATATACATAACAAAACTAAAGGAAAAAGAAATATAAACTAAAGAAAATATAAAGATTATAGAATAGCATTTAAAAATTAATTCTGTACAAAATTTAAGGTAGTGTTAAGGTAAAATACACCTTTATGTAATATTCAGATGATAACCTAAAAGTCAATAGATAGTTTAACATGTAATAAATTTTTAACTATTTAAGATAAAAAACAAATGAAATTAAAATAGGAAAGGAAGGTGAAATCCCTTATAAGTTTACTAAACTGATAATACAGTTAATTTTTGTAACTTTTATATAAGGATTCTTTATGGCAAATAATTTATTTTTATTTAGTATAATAATTTTATTTATTGGATTTTTTTTCATGGGAATGAGTAAATTATCCTTTAAATGGAGAGCTTTTACAAATACGCCAGCTTGGAATGGAGCAACTATACCATTTTTAATGATAGGACTTGTATTTTTTATAATTGGATTAATATTAGTATATAGTTTTTATCCATTCAAATAACAAGAGCTCCCTAAGGAGCTCCTAATAGCTTTTCTATTTCTCTATAAGCTATAAAAATAGCATAGATCATAAATATAATTTTTCACCAGATAAAAATATTACAATTAATAATACTCTGATATTTTGTAACTAATTTCTAAAAATATGCCACATTGCATTATTTCTGCCTCTAGCGAACACATCTGTTCTGTTTGGCCCCCAGGATACTGCAGCTGGATCAGAGGTTATAATATTTCCTCCAATCATTGACCAATTACTCCAACGTGATCCGTTCCAAGACCTGGTCATCAATTGATTGTTTGCTCCCCTAGCAAATACCTCTAATCTATTAGATCTTCTAGAAGAAACAGCGGGACCAGAAGTTAATCTTCCTCCAAGGTCTTCCCATCTACTCCAGCGAGATCCATTCCACCATAAATGATTCAGACGGTTACCTTGGCCGCGTGCAAATACATCAATTCTATTGTTTCCCCAAGACACGGCTGCTGGTGAAGAGGTTAATCTTCCACCAAGACTTTCCCATTCACTCCAACGAGAACCATTCCACCATTTATGCCAAAGAGCATTATCTGTTCCCCTTACAAAAGTATCTATTCTATTAGGTGCCCATGAAGATGCGGCTGGTGAAGATGTCAAGACACCTCCAAGACTTTCCCAGCTGCTCCAGCGAGAACCGTTCCAAAATATATGCCACATAGCATTATCTGTACCTCTAGCAAATACATCAATTCTATTATTTCCCCAAGATACAGCTCCAGGAGCAGAAGTTAATCTTCCTCCAAGACTTTCCCATTCGCTCCAACGAGAACCATTCCACCATTTATGCCAAAGAGCATCATCTGTTCCCCTTGCAAAAGTATCTAATCTGTTAGGAGCCCATGAAGATACTGCTGGTGCAGAAGTTAAAACTCCTCCAAGATTTTCCCAGCGACTCCATCTACCACTAGGAAATGGTATGTTCACCTGCCTATCTAAAGATCTAGTATCATTAGAATCTTCCTCATCATAAAAAAGATCATCCTCTTCCATGTTACTGTAATTCTCAGTCTCATCATTATAATCTTCAGCGTCATTATAATCTTCAAAATCTTCGATAGATCTCATTTGTTCATTTGGAAATGGACAAGGAAATTGCTGCATGTAACAAGGAAAACAAAAAAATAGATTATTATACATTAGGAACCTCCTTATATTATTGTTCCTGCCTAAACAGTCATCAATTATATTTTATGACTAAAAATAAAACCTGTTACACTTTAATTAGTTAGCAATCTTAAAATAAAAAATCCTATGCTTCTATTAAGCATAAGATTTTTGTTTACAGATTTATTTTTTATTTATTACTATTCATCTACTAATCTATATCCCACTCCAACTTCAGTATAAATATATTCTGGCTGAGCTGGATTCTTTTCTATCTTTCTTCTTAAACTTGCCATAAATACTCTAAGTGATTGAGTTTCATTGCCTATTGCAGAACCCCAAATATCGTGAATAATAAAATTATGAGTTAATACCTTCCCTGGATATTTACAAAGAAGAGCCATTATTTTATATTCTATTGGAGTTAAATGTATCTCTTCATTATTTATCACAACTCGCCTTTTGTTAAAATCAACAATTAAATTTTTAACTTTAAAAATATCTCTATTCTGATTTCCACCTTTATCAATTATTGCATGCCTTAGAGCTACCCTAACTCTTGCTAGTAATTCTCCAATGCCAAAAGGCTTTGTCAAATAATCATCTGCACCTTGATCTAATGCCTCTACCTTTTGTCTCTCATTTTCTCTTGCAGAAACAATTATTATAGGAATATTAGACCATTCTCTTACTTTTTTAACAACCTCAATGCCATCCATGTCTGGAAGTCCTAAATCTAATATTATTAAATCAGGTTTGTATGACATTGAAAGTGCAATAGCTTCGTTCCCTTTATCTGTTTCAATATACTTAAATCCCTGCGCCGCTAAGGATGCCGTAATAAAATTTCTTATGGGTCTATCATCTTCAACTACAAGGATATATTGTTTATTATTCATATTTGCTTTCCTCCTTCGGAATATAAAATCTAAAAACAGCTCCTCCTGCTTTTTTGTTATAAGCATCAATCATTCCATTATGAGCTTCAACTATAGATTTACAAATAGCAAGTCCTAAACCTACCCCTCTCCTTGAATCAGATATTTTACTTCCATTTGTAAAAAATCGATCAAATATATGTGGCAATATTTCTTCAGATATTCCATTTCCATTATCAATAACCTCAAAAAACACCTTTTCTTCCTTTTCATAAGCTCTTACTTCAATCAATGAATCTTTTGGAGTAAATTTCAAAGAGTTGTCAAGCAAATTTATAAGTACCTGCTTGATTAAACTGCCATCCATTGGAGCCATTATAACATTTTCAGGAATTTTTACTTTAATCTTGCGATCTTTAAATCTTTTTGAAGTCCTTTGAACTGCTTCATATATTACTTCTTCCACAAGTTCCATATTTTTCTTTATTTCCATATTTCCTTCTTCAAATCTTGTCATACTTAGTAAATTTTCAACTAATCTTATAAGCCATTCAGTATCATCATAAACACCTTGAAGAAGTTCTTCTTTCTTATCATTAGAAATAAGATTTCCATTTTCAATAATAGTGCTTACTGATCCTTTTATACCTGCCAGAGGGCTTCTTAAGTCATGGGAAATTGATCTTAATAAGTTACTTCTTAATCTCTCACTCTCTATTTCTAATTTAGAATTTTTTTGTGTTTCAGCAAGAATTTCTCTATCTAGTGCAATAGAAATTTGGCTTGAAATAGTCTGAAAAATAAATTTTTCTTCAGTTTTGAGCACCCCATTGATGCATGATATCCCTATAATACCTAATAATTTATCCTGACCTTTTAATGGCATATAATACCCTTTTGCTCCATAAAATGTATTTGTGCCGCTACCTGATTCTTTATCATTTAAAAATGACCAATAAGCAACAGCTTCTTCATCTTTATTCAGTAAAATATTATTTTTTTCTCCCTCGTCTGAATTATAAATAAATGGAGTTGAAAGTTTATTTTCCTGTGATAAATAGCAAACAACCGTTCTTTCCAAAAGTCTAGAAATATACTTTATTCCTATAGCTACGACATCTGCTTTCCCCGTTGCGCTTAGCAATTTTCTACTTACTCTATATAAAATCTGTGTTGTATTTTCCCTTACTAAAGAATTATGTACTTCTCTTTGAATTTTATTTGTAAGTGTTCCAATCATAAAAGTTACAGCTAACATTATAGGAAAAGTAGCTAAATAACTTTTATCATAAACCTGTAGCGAATATATTGGCTCTGTAAAAAAATAATTAAATAGCAGTACACTAATTATAGAAGATAAAAATCCCAAAAAATACCCTTTTGTTTTAATATTTACGATTATAACCCCTAAAATAAAAATCATAATGACATTGGATTCACTAAAACCTAAGTAGTAAAAAAATAATGAAATTGCTGTAGCAATAATCATTATTAAACTTGATAATAAAACTTCTTTGAAAGATATTTTGAAAATTTTATTGCTATTTTGTATATATATTCTATTTTTTTTATTAAACATTGAATTTGGTATGACATAAACATCTATATAATAATTAGATTCCATAAGCTTATCAACTATATCTTTTGCATAAAAGTGAAATAAATTATTGGGTTTCCTATGATTTTTTCCTATTACTATTTTAGTAACATTTCTAAATTTTGCATATTGAATTATTTGCTCAACTATATTATCACCATATAAAGTAACTACTTCTCCCCCTAATTGCTCTGCTAAATTAAAATTTGCATTTAATCTTTCTTTATCTTCCTTACTAAAATTTTGTGCCTTTGTGGTTTCAATATATACTGCTATCCATTTAGAATGATATGCTTCTGCCATTCTTGTAGCAGTACGGATAACTCTGGCAGATGAAGGAGAAGTTCCAATACAAGCTAAGATTGGGTCCGATGTAGGCATTACTGTTATTTGTCCTTTTGATAGTCTCATGCTTTCTACTTCATAATTTACTCTATCTGCTGTTCGTCTAAGGGCAATTTCTCTAAGTGCAAACAGGTTATTTTTAGTAAAAAAGTTATTAAAAGCTTTTTTTATCCGATCTTTACTATATATTTTTCCATCGCTAAAGCGCATTAATAACTCATCTGGTTCAATATCAATTAATTCCACTTTATCTGCTTCGTCAAATATTTTATCTGGAATGGTTTCTCTTACAGAAATATGAGTTATACTTTCAACTATATCATTTAAACTTTCTATATGTTGAACATTTAAAGTAGTATATACATCTATTCCATTATCTAAAAGCTCCTCTATGTCCTGCCATCTTTTTTTGTGTCTTTGATTACCTATATTGGTATGGGCAAGTTCATCCACTAATATTATCTCAGGTTTTCTTAAAAGCGCCTTATCTAAGTCAAATTCTCTTAAAGTTATTCCTTTATAATTAACCATTTTAGATTCTATACTTTCAATACCGTCAATTAAAGCCATAGTTTCCGGTCTTGCATGAGGTTCAATATACCCTATAATTATATCTTTACCTACTTTTTTCATATCATGGGCTTCCATAAGCATTGCATAACTTTTACCTACCCCTGCGGCATAACCAAAAAATATTTTTAGCTTTCCTTTTAAGGATTGATTTTCTTCTTTTTTCACCTGATTTAGAAGATACTCTGGATCTGGTCTTTTATCGCTATCTATTGAAATCATCTCCTACTCTAATATATAAGCTTAAATATTTAATAAAATTATACAACCTTTTATCTAACATAAAAAATTTCCCCATTAATTTGTAATATATATATTTCTTAAATAAACATTCAATTTATTTATGTTCTAAAATTGAAGCTATTTCTATATTTAATTTTAATATATTTACTCTTGGTTCTCCAAATATACCTAAACTTCTTTTTTCAGTATATTTATCTACTATTTTCTCAAGCTTAGCTTTGCTAATACCAGATGCTTTTGAAACCGCTGGTATTTGAATTTTAGCAGCTTTTGGACTTATATTGGGATCAAGTCCTGAAGCTGAACTTGTTAATAGATCTGTTGGAATATCTTCTTTTTTAACGCCAGGGTATAATTTCAAGAACTCTTCCATATCCCTTTGTACTCTTTCTTTAAGCTCTTTATTAGAAGGTGCTAGATTCTCGGAGCCTGAACTAACTCCACTATAAGCTATTTTTCCATACTTATCTAATTTTGTATCTGCTACTTTATAAGTATTGTAATTTATAGCTGAAACTCTTCCTCTAAAAAACTTTGGATCTGTGAAATTTTGTCCTATAAGTTTTGATCCCACTTCTTTTCCATTAATTGAAATCATACTTCCATTTGCTTTTTTATTTAAAACCAGTTGGCTTATTCCTGTTAATGTAAGTGGATATATAATTCCACAAAGTATCATCAAAACAATACTTACAACAATAGCTCTTTTTATTATTTTCATAAGAAATCTTCCTTTCCTTAATTGTGTAAATTTTATACTTTATCCCAAATTAAGAATTCTAACTAATGGAGTTATAGTTATATCTATAAGTTTAATTCCTACAAATGGGACAAGCACCCCTCCTAGCCCAAAAACAAACATATTTCTAAGTAACATTGTTTCTGATTTCATTGGTCTATATTTAACACCTTTCATTGCTATTGGTATAAGTAGTGGTATTATTATTGCATTAAATATTAATGCTGAAAGTATAGCACTATATGGTGTTGAAAGTTTCATTATATTCATAATCTGCATCTTTGGTATAGCCACAGTAAAAACAGCTGGTATTATAGCAAAATATTTTGCTACGTCATTTGCTATACTAAAAGTTGTTAAAGCCCCTCTGGTTATTAACAATTGCTTTCCTATCTCAACTACCTGAAGAATTTTAGTAGGATCTGAATCCAAATCCACCATATTAGCAGCTTCCTTAGCGGCTGTAGTACCACTATTCATAGCAAGCCCCACATCTGCCTGTGCAAGTGCAGGAGCATCATTAGTTCCATCCCCAGTCATTGCCACAAGCTTACCCTCTTCTTGTTCTTTTTTAATGGCTTCAATTTTATCTTCAGGTTTGCATTCAGCTATGAACCCATCAACTCCTGCCTCTTTAGCAATAGTTGCTGCAGTTAAGGGATTATCTCCAGTGCACATTATTGTTTTAATACCAATTTCTCTAAGTCTTGCAAATTTTTCAACTAATCCTGGTTTAACTGTATCTTTAAGATAAATTACCCCATATATTTTATCATTAACACAAACTACGAGGGGAGTTCCTCCTAATTTTGCAACTTTATTAACAGTATCTTCTAACTCCTCTGGTATAATTCCTCCCATTTCCTTTACCCTATTCTTAATGCTATCATAGGCACCTTTTCTTACCATAGAACCATCTTTTAAATCTACTCCACTCATTCTTGTTTGTGCTGTAAATTCTATAAAATCAAGATATTCATAATCTTTAAAATTAATTGTTGCACCTAATTTATTACCAAGTTCAACTATAGATTTTCCTTCTGGTGTATCATCCTTTAATGAACACATAACAGAATAATTTATTAAATCCATAATTTCTGACTTCCCAACAGGCATGAATTCTGATGCAAGTCTATTACCAAAAGTTATTGTGCCTGTTTTATCAAGTATCATGGTATCTACATCTCCACAAGCCTCAACTGCTTTTCCTGACATAGCTATTACATTAAATCTTGTAACTCTATCCATACCTGCAATACCAATAGCTGATAGAAGTCCGCCTATAGTTGTAGGTATTAAACATACAAGAAGTGCAATTAATGTAGATATTTGAATTTTAACTCCTAAATAACTAGCCATAGGATAAAGTGATACTATAACTATTACAAATATAAGAGTTAAACTAACAAGTATAGTATTTAATGCGATTTCATTTGGAGTCTTCTGCCTTGATGCTCCCTCTACAAGATTTATCATTTTATCTAAGAATGATTCACCAGGTGTTGCAGTTATTTTAATTTTTAACCAATCACTTACAACTGTTGTCCCTCCTGTAACAGAAGCAAAATCGCCTCCGCTTTCTTTCATAACTGGAGCTGACTCACCTGTTATAGCAGATTCATCTACAGATGCAATACCATCTATTACCTCCCCATCATTTGGAATTGTGTCTCCATTTTCCACTAAAACTATATCACCTTTTTTTAGTTCATTTGCATTAATAATTTTAATATTTCCCTTAGAATCTAAAAGTTTTGCTATAGTATTTTTTTTTGTCTTCTTTAAATTTTCAGCCTGTGCCTTTCCACGGCCTTCAGCTACTGATTCTGCAAAATTTGCAAACAATATTGTTATAAACAATATTACTGCTATTATAAGATTATAAGTTCTTATATTGTTACCCTGGTCCCCAAATAAATTAGGTAATAATGTAAGTACTAAAGATATAGCCAAACCTATCTCTACCACAAACATTACAGGATTTTTTATCATGTATTTAGGATCAAGTTTTTTAAATGATTCTAAAATAGCTTCATTTACTATTTTTTTTGTAATAAATTTAGATTTCCCATTTTTATCACTCATTATTATTCTCCTCATCTTCCTTTTTCTTAATAATTACTGTTGTGATTAATGCCATAATGTAAGATGCTCTGCAATAGGTCCAAGTGCTAAAGCCGGCAAGAATGTTAAAGCACCTATTATTAAAACTATAAATACTAAAGTTATTGTAAACATTGTATTATCTGTTCTAAAAGTTCCTATAGAAACTGGTATTGATTTTTTTGAAGCGAATGATCCTGCTACTGCCAGAAGTATTATAATTGATAAATATCTTCCATAAAACATTACTATACCTGTAGCTGTATTCCAGAACAGAGTATTGTCAGAAAGTCCCTCAAATCCAGATCCATTATTAGCGGCTGAAGTTGTAAATTGATATATAACTTGTGATATGCCATGGAATCCAGAATTTGATATACTCGCTACCCCTTGATGGACTGCTAAAGCTAGTGCTGAAGACATTAATATTAAAAATGGATGAATAATTATAGCAAGAGCTATAAGCTTAATTTCTTTACCTTCAATCTTTTTTGACAAAAATTCTGGAGTTCGTCCAACCATGAGTCCACATAGGAAAACCGTAAGTATGGCATACATAATCATATTCATAAAACCTATACCCTTTCCACCAAAAACTACATTAAGCATCATATTCATAAGTGCTACAAGGCCTCCTATTGGTGTTAATGAATCATGCATATTATTAACAGAACCTGTAGTAAAAGCTGTTGTTACTGTTGTAAATAATGTAGATTGACCTATACCAAATCTTACTTCTTTACCTTCCATATTACCCATTAATTGATTAAATCCAATATGGGCAAGGGATGGATTTCCTGATTTCTCTGCAAAATAGCATATTGGTAACCCTATAAGAAATAATACTGACATAGCAATAAATATTGCCCATCCTTGCTTTTTATTTTTAAGCATTAATCCAAAAGTATAAACCATCGTACCTGGAAGTATCATCATTGATAAAATTTCTATTAAATTTGATATAGGTGTAGGATTCTCAAAGGGGTGTGATGAATTTGCTCCAAAAAAACCACCTCCATTTGTTCCTATATGCTTTATAGATTCAAGAGCTGCCACAGGCCCTAGTGCTATATCTTGCATCTTACCTTCTATTGTAGTTATAGTTTGTGTACCTGAAAAAGTTTGTGGCACCCCCTGAGCTACTAGTAAAATCCCTACAATCATCGATAGCGGTAATAAAACTCTAGTAATAACTCTTACTAAGTCCACAAAAAAATTGCCCATAGTTTTTTTATTTCCTATAATACCTCTCATAAAAGCCAATGCTGCTGAAAAACCTGTCGCTGCAGATGTAAACATCATAAAAATTATTACAACCATCTGACTAAAATAAGAAAGTCCAGATTCCCCACTATAATCCTGTAGATTTGTATTTGTCATAAAACTTATGATTGTATTAAATGATAAACTTTGTTCCATTCCTCCTATTTTCTTAGGATTTAAAATGTGCAATCCCTGAGTTCTAAGTATGATATATCCTATAAATACCATAACTGCATTTACTACAATAATTGAAATCACATATTCTTTCCAGCTCATTTCTTCATCTTTATTTATTCCACATATTTTATAAATAAAATTATCAATTCTATTAAAAAAATTATCTCCAATTGCTTTGTCGCCAGTGGCTACACAATATACATATTTACCCATTGGCACTACTAAAAGCATAAATATAATTAAGGGTACTATTATCTGTAATAATTCCATATAAGTCTTCCTCCCATATCAATTTCAAACTTAAAATTTTTCCGGATTAAATAATGCATAAGCCAAATATATAAAAAGTGATATAATGACTATAATCAAAATCCACATATTCATTCCTCCACATAGTACTATTTTTTAACAACTTGTTTTTCACACCAATTTGCAAATAACTTTATAGAAGTAAATCCTAAAAAAAGTGATGCTATGAAAATAATATCAACCATAATTAATTGTCCCTCCATTGCTTATTTTATATATTTCACATAATAACATTTATAGTATTAAGAAGGTATTAAGACTGCTTTTCATTGTATAAAGATTGTATAAAGATTTTTAATATATTTATAAAACACAAAAAGACCATGAAGTTTTAAGCCAACATAGGCTTCTTCATAGTCTTTTTTAAATCTATATTATTATATTTATGGAGGCTTTATTAATAATAATGAAAATTTTTAACCCTATATATAATTGATATATATTTAAAACATAAATTAAATAGTAATTCAGGTATATTAATAATAGATAAAATAATATTTTTTATACTATTATACCTTATAGAGTAAATCCAAACTTTTCCCAAGGCTCTAAATAGTCAATAAGAAATATTTCTTCATCTGCTATTCTTCCTACAACATTAGTTTTACCTGAATTTTTCATATCCTTAAGTGCAATTTGTAATTCCCCTGCATACCTTTTATATAATGAAGATTCTATTAACAAATCTCCTCTTTTAATGTCTACAGTATTAAAAGCTTGAAAATTATGATCTTTATATTTAACTCTACTTTGAGTTGATCTTACTAAATAATCAGATACATCCCCTCTATTGAAATGAAATTCATCAAGAATTATTCTTTTTTCAACTTCGGGAATTTCATCTACAAGATTAACTTTAAACTCTAACATATCTTTATTAATTTTACTTAACGCTTTAAGTTCTTCCTCTGAAGCAAATGCATTAGCAATAATAACATCATCTATAAATCCTGTAGCAAATAAATGTTTAGTTTGAACTTCTATAGGCAATTCTCTATGCATTTCTAATGTACTTAATCCTTCTGATACAGGCCATGGTCCATATTTTGCTTCTTTTGAACTTACAAATGCCGCAGTTCTTATGCCTAAATCCTTAAATTGTTTACTACACTTTAGAAAATGTTTATAACTTAATCCAGTATATCTATGTGGATAAAAATTATGGCAGCCTAATATATTTTCTAAGTTAGGCTTATATGTTAAAATATTGTCTATATATTTTGTACCATTACTCATATTCAGTTCTACTTTTATTCCGTATTTGTTAAAGGACATTATAGATTCTTCAACTCCACTAAATCCTAAATCTAATCTTATACCATAAAATCCTATATCCTTAAAAATGGATAAATCTGAATAAGAAGTTTTAAGTCTTTTAAATACTTCTGGTTCAACATCTCCTACAACCTCCATTCCTTTTGTATTTGCAAATTGAATTATATCCTTAAATATACTAATTAATTGATCTATTTCCATTTCTTCTGAAGATATTAAACATGTAAAAATTCTTTTAAACCCATACTTCGCTGCAAGTTCTATATACTCTTTTATTTTTTCACTATTTGTGTTTGATGGATATACAGATATCCCCAATTTCCTCATATAATTCACTCCAAACTTTATTATAAGTTATATACTCTTTTATTTTTAAAACATCAGTAATAAATAATATTTATAATTTTTCATCTTTATTATAAAACTCATCTCTATATATTGAGATGAGTTTCAAATTTATATAAACACAATTCTTAGCATAAACTGGAGTCCTTGAAGCCCTATCTCCTTATTAGAACACATTATCTACAGTCATATTGAACCCATTAAGGATTATAGTCTTAATGGTAGCAAATATAGGATAAAATTTGATTTTTATTCATTATTTAAAACCTAATCTAAAAATAAAACTTCTGTTTATATTTCCTTTAAATACATATAATAAGCTCCTTTACTAGATGATACATCTTCTTGTACTATTTCTACTACTCCTAAATTAGCTAATAAATATTCCTTAAAAGCTTGTCTTAAAACTTTAGCTTTTTCTATAACACTTCCCTTTACTCCTATTAAACATTTATTTTCAAAATTCAACCTTTTATATACTCTTTCTGTTATTAGTCCAAGAGCTTTTCCTTCTTTTTTTAATATATCTATTGCATTTTCCTCTCCTTCTTCTCCTAACTTGGATATTAATGTAGTTAGGGAAGCTATTTTATCTTTTGTAGAAGAGTATACAAATGCGCAAATTTCATCTGTACTTCTTATATTTAGTTCTTTTAAAATTTCTTTATGCAATTTACTTTTTTCTAACTTTAATTCTTCTTCATAAATCATTCTTTTTAATGCATTAATAGCAATAGAATATCCACTGCCTTCATCACCTAATAAATGTCCCCATCCCCCGCATTTATCTTTAATATTATTTCTAATTCCTATACATATAGATCCAGTCCCAGCTATAGTTAATATACCATCTTGCCCTTTTAATACTGCTTTTAATGCTAATTCTCCATCATTTATTACTAATACATCCGCATGAAAATTTTCCTTTATATTTTTTTCTATTACATATGCATTGTTAGCTACTTCCATTCCAGCAGCTCCAATATATATCTTTTTTAATCCTTCTTTACCTAATTCATCTATACAAATTTTTATTGAATTAAGTATATTATTTATAGCTTCTTTTTCATTCAATACTAAGTTGCCAAATCCAGTAACTTTTTTTATTAATTCATGTCCCTTTAAATCATAAGCTATTGCTTCAGTTTTTGTTCCTCCTGCATCTACTCCTATTACATAATCCATATCATAGCCTCCTATAATTAATTATATGAATTTAATAAATATATTTTATTCTTATTAGCTTATAATCTCATATAAACTTCAACTAATTCAATAGCAAGATCTTTTAATGTCATAGTAGTCATTAAGTGATCCTGGGCATGGATTAACAATAGTGATATTTCAGCCTTATTACCTGCAGCCTCTTCTTGAATTAAATTAGTTTGGTAACTGTGGGCTAACCCTAGTTCCTCGTTAGACTTTTCTATAGATTTTTTAGCTTTATCAAACTCACTCTTTTTTGCATATTGTATTGCTTCCATTGCATAAGTTCTAGCTTCTCCACTATGTGTTATAATGTTGAGTATCATCTCTTCCATACTAACCGCTCACTCCTGTTCTTATTTTTTTAAAATATTCTTTACCATGTTTATAATACTTTTTTATTGCTATATCTTTTATATTCAATTTTATTCTATAGTTATAAATACTATATATTGCTGCTTAAAAAAATTAAATGATTTAACTAAAATTGAAAAATCAATTATTCTACCATAATCTTTGATCATTCTCACTATTTATCAATTAAATCTAAAGCAAAATTTAAAACTTTTTCCCCATTCATAGTCCCATAATCCATACTATTTATAACATCTACATTTATTCCTTTTGTTTTTACTTGATCCCTTACTTGATTCAACAAATATCTTACTTGAGGTCCAAGTAAAATTACATCTACATCATCAATATACTTTTTTAATTCTGCTTCTGGAACAGCATTTATTTTAACATCTATTCCATTTTTTATAGCTACTGCATTCATTTTTGTTACCAGTAAGCTAGTAGACATTCCTGCGCAACATACTAATAAAATATTTTTCATTTAAAGTCCCCCTTTAAACATTCTCATAATTATTACTATATTATATTTACAGCAAATTGCATGCCAACTATATATCCAATGTAATTAAGTGTTTGCAACAAAAAAGTGTGTATATTTAATTACACACTTACACTATTATTAATAAACATCTTTAATATATAGGCTCTTTCGCTATCTCCTATAGATATATTATAAGCTTTTTCTATGTTTATAAAATTTTTATCTACGACTTTAAATTCTTTTTCATATTTAGCTATATACTCTCTTAAATTTTCAAAATTATTTTCTAATCCTCCATTTTTTATCTTATCTATCATAAAACTAATGTGAAGTATCATTCCTATCTTCACATCATTGGGAATGTTTACATTTAAATCTTTCTCCATTCTTTCAATGGTTTCTGTTACAAGTTCAACTAAACTATCTGAATCCTTTAAATTTATATGATCTTGTATAGAGTTCTTTATTTTGAAAAAATATCTTTCTTTATCAATTAATTTTTTTAATACATTTATTCCATCTCCACTTAAAATTTCTGCTGCTGATATAAAAGGTATATCTTTTATAAAAATATTTATTGTTCCAACTATTGAAATAATTTTATAGTCCCGACTAAGACTTTCTACATTAGTTAGAAACTTGCTTTTATCTAATATATTAAGAGGTATTACTTTTAATTTTGAATTTTCTTTTATTGAACTTAATATTATATCCTTTATCCTTTCTGCTCCACCATGACCAGTAAAGCATACTGTTATTATTAAAAATTTTTCCAAACCTTTAGGTTTATGTTTTTCTTTTACTATATCTTTAGATTTTACTTGAATTCCAAATTCACTTAGTTCTTTACAAGAATTATATATATAATCTAAACCTCTTCCTAACAAAGATTTTCTACAAGCCTCTATTACTATTGGAGTACTTACCATATCTATAGTTTTTATGTTTACTCCTGTTTCTTCTGAAATCATAGATCCAAAATTATTGAGTGAACCCATATCTACTAATAACAAAACACCTTTACCAATATCTAATTCTTTAATTTTAAGTTTTGCAATTTCGTACATATCTTCAGCTTTCATACTTAAAGGCATATCTAAAGCCTTTGCGCAATCTTCTCCTAATAACTCATTTGATACTTGAACCATACTGCTAGCTGTAGCCTTTCCATGCATTATTACAAGTATACCCACTTTTTGGGGATTATTTACAATATTTTCATATTGATTTGAGGCTAAAAACATAGTCAAATATCCTATTTCGTCTAAGGGAGTTTCTATATTAAATCTATTATCTATTATTTTGGCTATCTCTATTGAAACCATAAATTCATTTTCATATTGTGATCTTATAAAATTTAGTTTAGGATGATATATACTACGCCCTTGTCTTATTCTTTCAATACTTTGTTGTAGGTGTAATGCTAAACCAAAATAAACTTTTTCATCAAATTCTCTATTTAATTTTTTTTGGGCTACATTTAAAATTTTATCTACAACAGTTACTATATCATTACCTACTACTTTTGTTATTTCTTCCTTTCTAAAATTCTGTGGCAAATCACTGATATATTTTTTAAAATGAGATTCTATATCTATATTCAATATATCATTTATATCCTTTTCATTTATTCCTTGATTTTTTAATGTGACAAATTTTTTTTCAATTAAATCATAGAAATAACTGTTTTTATTACTTTCTTCTGATTGATTTAAAAAATTATCTTCAATGTTATTATCATGATAAAATACCAATATATCCCGTTTCTCATTCAGTAAACTATTTACCTTTTCCCTATATTGTTTAATTTGCATAAATCCTCTTTTTACATTCTTAGGCAAATCACTTTGTTTAATCAATATATACTTTAAATTTTTACTCTTGTAATCTAAAAATGCCTTTGCACAAGATAACTGTATGTCACTTTTTAACTGTCCTATATTATTTGGACAATCGTATAGCAAAAATGATATTAAGGCATTTTTATCTATATAAATATTTTTTTCTAACCTTTTAGATTCCATAGTTATAAACTTTTGAATTAAATAATAGCGTTCATTCATAGTACGATCTTTTAAAACTGGAATATTTATTATCATAGGCACTCTTCTTGCAAATGTTTTCAAAAGATAGGATTGTGGATCTTCTGTAGTTGCAGCAATAATCTGCGCTTTAACTTTTATTAAATTTTCTGTATCCCCTAATTTTCTAAAACATCCCTTATCTATGTAAGTAAACAGTATTTCTTGACCTTGAGGAGATAGCCTATGGATTTCATCTAAAAACAAAATTCCTCCATCAGCTTTCTTCAATAATCCCTCTTTTTCATTTTCTGCTCCTGTATAAGCTCCTTTTTTAACTCCAAATATTTGTCCTACTACTAATTGAGGATTATCCGCATAATCTGCACAATTAAATCTTATAAATGGAGCTTCTTTTTTAATTACTCCAGACTCTTTAGCAAAATGATACATAAGCTCTGCAAACATAGATTTACCTACTCCAGTTTCTCCTAATATAAGAGTATGGAGCCCATTAGGAGGATAAAGTATTGCAGCTTTTGCTTGCTGTATTGGTACATTAAGACTCAAGTCTGATCCTATCATTCTATCTAAACTATTCCTTTTATTAAATTTATTTTCATTACTTTTCTGTCTTAAGGAACAATATAATACAGGTCTCCCCTGCATTTTTTCTATTTTTTCATCTTTAACTAGCTGATTAAGGTATCTGCTCACATTAGCTCTATTTAAATGCATATGTTCACTTAAATAAGCAGCAGAAATACCTTCTCCCTTTTGTGACTCCATTTCAATTAAAGACTGGTAAATTTCATCAATTTTACTCATTAGCTCCCCCCTAATTACCACTTTTATCTAATTATATTGTAACATATTAATTTTATGCAAAAATGGTAAATAATTAAAACCGTATGCATTACTGCATACGGCCTTTACTTTGAACAATTTTTTTTAAATTGAATGTGTTTCTTCTACTTTTACTATATTTTTTTGATCTTTCTTTGTTGCCATATGGACAAATGGCATATATATTATTATACTAACTGCCATACAAATAAGAGCTGTAATTCCACCTCTTATCGAATTTGTTGATATAATAGCTCCTAATATTGGTGGTGTTGTCCAGTGGGCCATTACTACAACTTTAGGCGCAAACCCTATAAAAGTCAATACATATGCGATTATCCCAGAAGCTAATGGTGCTAATATAAATGGTATGAAATATATTGGATTTAAAATTATTGGTAAACCAAATATAACGGGTTCATTTATATTAAACATTCCCGGTGCTATACTTAAATTTGCAATAGTCTTTTGTGTTTTACTCTTTTTCCCAATTATGAATATTGCAATTAGCAAAGCTATAGTGGCGCCTGATCCTCCCATATTTACATAAGAATCTAAGAACTGACTATTTATTATATGCTCAGGATTTACTCCATTTTTAAATGCTCTTACATTGGCCTCTGTTAGTGGTAATAATACTGCATTTATAATTGGTGCAAGTATATTTGAACCATGTAAACCAAAGAACCATAAAAATTGTTGTACTAAAACTAATACTAATAAACCACCCAAACTTCCCATTACACCTTGCAATGGTGCCTGTATTACTAAGAATAATGCCTGATGTATATCTGCTACTCCTATCGCTGCAAAAATTTGCTTTACTGCTGCTGTAATAGCTAAAACTATAATTGATGGCAATAATGCTGCAAAGGATTTTGCTACTGCTGGTGGAACTCCCTCTGGCATTTTAATAATTAGTTTTGGATTTCCTACCAATTTAACAAAAATTTCTGTAGCTATTAATGCAACTATCAATGCAACAAATAATCCTTGACCTCCTAAGAAATCCATTGATAATGCCCCATCTTTTGTCGGTTTATATAAAATTAACAAAGCTGCTAGAGATACAATTCCCGCTGATAATCCATCTTTTTCATAGGATTTAGCCAAATGATATGATATAGTAAATACTATTAATAATGACATTATAGCGAAAGTACCATTCCAGACTCCACCACCAAAATCTTTCCAATTAGCAGGTAATAACCAATTCATAAAATTTTGATATGGTTCCCATCCTAAATTATTAAATAATACTGCAAAAGCTCCTGCCATAATAATTGGAGTAATTGAAGCAAAACCATCACGAATAGCAACTAAATGCCTTTGAGAACCTATTTTAGCTGCTATTGGAACAAAATGCTCTTCCATCCAGTCAAAGAACTTTTTCATCTTTTAACCCTCCCCTTATTGTATATATATTTTTTATATATTTATAAGCAATTAATAATAATGATTTATTTTAGATTTTCTTCTATAAATTCTTTAAACTGCGGTAAATAATCCTTATGTGCTATCATAAGTTCATCTACCAATACCTTAGCAAGTTTATCTGATTGAACTAAAGGATTTATAGTTAATGCTAATATTGCTTTATGATAATCCCCAAAAACTGCTGCATCTACTACTAATCTCTCAAATGTTTTTATCTGTTGTATTAGTCCATTTATGGCTACTGGCAATTCCCCTACTACTATTGGCCTAGGGCCATCTCTTGTTATCATACATGAGACTTCTACAGCAGATTCATTTGAAATGCCTATTATAGCTCCATTATTTTTTGTATTTACTGGTTGAATATCTTTTTTATCATTATATATTGAACATATAAGCCTACAAGCGGCATCACTATAATAAGCTCCTCCCCTTTTCTCTAATTCAGAAGGTTTAATATCTAAATTTTCATTCTTATAAAGTTCAAATAATTCTTCTTCTACTTTTTTAACAACTTCTGCTCTGGTTTCACCCTTAGAAAATTGTTCTAGTTCTTCTTTTAGCATATCTTTTGTTTGAAAATAATATTTGTGATATGGACATGGCATCATTCCTAAAGCCTTTATAAAATCTTTATCCCATGTAAAATCCGATATGTTTTTAACTATCTGATCTATATTTCCATCAGCTAATAAATTAATTAGTTTATCTGTAACCCTTACTCCATCTACGTACACTTCTTTTCCGAATACCATATGATTCAATCCTACAAAATCCATTCTTAGTCTTTTATGTTCAATCTCTAAAACATTTGCAACTGCTTTTTCCATACCTATTGGTACATTACATAATCCTATAACCTTTTTATTTTTTCCGTATCTTAGCAGTGCTTCTGTAATCATACCTGCTGGATTAGTAAAATTTATCATCCAAGCATTAGGACACAATTTACTCATATCCTCATCTATATCCAAAATTACAGGAATTGTCCTTAATGCTTTAAACATTCCTCCTGCTCCATTAGTCTCTTGCCCTATAATGCCATGACTTAAAGGAATTTTTTCATCTTTTATTCTTGCATCTAAAAGTCCTACTCTTATTTGAGTTGTTACAAAGTCAGCATCTTTCAATGCTTCTTTTCTATCTAATGTTAAATGTATTTCCATTGGTACTCCTGCTTTTTTTATCATCCTTTTAGCCAAGTTTCCTACAATACATAATTTTTCTTTTCCTTCCTCTATATCTACTAACCATAATTCTCTAACTGGTAACTCATTATACCTTTTTATTAATCCTTCAACTAATTCGGGAGTATAACTTGATCCTCCACCTATAGTTACTATTTTTATTCCTTTCTCCATAGAACACACCCCCTTAATTTTTTATTTGTATGTACACTATTATATATAGCAAACATCATGCCAATATCTTTTTATTACCAAATCCACTTATTCATATACCGTATAGGGTTACACACTCTAGTTATATACTGTGTAAATCAGTTACACTCTTTTAATTTTTTAACTTATTTTATATTTATTTACTTTTACGTATATAATCCCCTCATTTAACCGATGATACTTATTCATAAATGATAATCTTTTTTAAAATCCTCACTTTAAAATATAATTTTCTATATCTATTAACTAATTATTGTGCTTTGTAATTGCACAAATTCTAGTAAGATTTTATATAACAAACTAAAAAGGACTAAGAGATCCCTCCCTTAATCCTTTCAGTTATTATTTTAAAGTACCACCATCTTTAAACAAACTTTTTTGTATATTATTAGATTCTTCTGCTATTAAATTAAGTTTTATGTAAAATCATAATTTCATTCATAATTATTGTTATGTGCTAAATATTATTTAATCTTTTTTACTATATAATAACCTATAATATAATCTCCTCAGCCTAATAGATGTGGCTTAAGGGCCTCAGAAATTTTTCTTATAAAGTTAGATGATTACAACGCAGATAAGGAAGATATTTACTGTAAAAGATTAAAAGGTAGTAATAACAATACAATAAGACTTGATGTCACTACCAAAGAAGCTCTTGATACGTATATAAGGGATTATAAAATATCCTGTAATTCTGAAACATTGTTTAAGAGCCAAAAAACAATCCTATTTCTTGTCAAACCTTAGATTATTTGATGAAAAAATATTGTAAAATTGCTAATATAAGTAATAAAAGCAAACATCATTTTCATACTCTTAAACACACAACTGCTGTTCATTTAGCAGAGTCAGAAATGGATATTAAAGAACTTCAATGGTGGCTTGGACATAAGTCTGTTTCTAATACTGAAATTTATTTTCAATTTACTACAAAACAACAAGAAAAAATGTATATGAAACTTGAAAAAACAAGCGAAATGGTATAGGCGTTGTTATATTTCATATATTTACAATACAAAACGTTATCCATTTTTTTAATATATTTGTACTAACACCAAGCTATTCCCTTGAAAATATAAAAAGCATTGACATTTTGTTTTCAAAATTTCAACGCTTTTCTTTAATTATTTAATACTTGATAGTTTTCCTTGTGGTAATATTAATCAATTTTACCTCTCAGTATTTCCTTGATTTCCATCTTTTTAAATATTAAGTTTTCTTTTAAATAAGCTACTACTTTTCCAGAATCAAAACATTTAGAGCATGTAAATATATCAATTCCTGTATAATCATCTTCCGGCCATGTATGTATTGTTATATGTGACTCTGAAATGATTAATGCACCGCTAAACCCTTGGGGATGGAACTTGTGAAATGCTTTTGTAATGATTGTGGTATCCAGTATCTCTGCTAATTTTTTAAGCATTTCTATAATATATTCTGTATTTTCTAACTGGTCGAAATTACAACCAAATAAATCGATTACTAAATGATATCCTGAGTATTTCAAAATTGAACCTCCTTCCAAACTTAATTCCATTGTTAATTGTGTTGGTTTAAAGTTGTGCCTTAAATTTTGTAAAAATTGATATCAAGTGTTACATCGTCTTGAAAAGAGAGGATTGAAATTTCTTTTTCAAATGCTTCAATTATATATAAATCATTATTTGTAACTTTCCTTATCTCCATTTAACATTTTCTTTTTGCTAACCATATTGAAAAAATGGTGTCCGCAAATTGTACAACCGGCAGTTTTTAATTCTTCTATTGTACTGTAGGTATCTTCCAAGCTAACATAATGTATAGTGTTACAGTTCTTGCAGCCGTATTTCCGACGTGTTTTTTTTATTTCTCCTGTGTATATTGGAATATTAAATTTTTCTCCGATAATTGGAGATCTTGCGGCTGCAGTTGTCTTCAATAAAAACATCTGGCTACTATTTCCTAAAATACCTGCGCCTTCATAACGATTAAACTTGGGCATAATTCTTAACGCAGATAGACCTAATTCGATAAATATCTTGTGGATTTTTAACATTTCTTCTTGTGATTTATGAGCGTAAGATAAGAACACATTCAAAGAAACAGAATTTTTTAGGCACTCCAATCCTCTTGATAAGAATAGCTTCATTCCTGATAATGTATACGGAGGATCTGTGTAAAGGCAGTCCATTTTACTAATATACTCGTTTGGGATTGAGTCACGGAAATCAATATTGTAGCAATTAACAGGTAAGTCATATAGTTTTGCAATTTCACAAATATAATCTAATATTCTTTGATCACTGTCTAAAACATAGATTTTGGTTTTACATAGATTCATGTTGCCGCTATATAAAGTATGCAGCAACATTCCTATGGAAACGCTGATCAAATCATCATCGCCGACACAGAGAATATTTTTCCCAATCAAGCAATTATTTTCAAGACATAATAAAGCTCTTTTTATAGCAGTTTCCAGAGTACATTTAGATTGATCAACAGATACATCCGCCTTTGGCCTGTTCTCAAAGATATTATTAAGATTTAATGATAATCGCTCCTTTATCTTGTCAGCATTACTAATATTTAATGTTTTATATAATTTCACATTAATTCCTCTATATCCTAATTCATTTTCAACAAATTGTTTACCTTTAAGGCTCAAGTGAATACCTGTTGATTTTTCTAAAAGCTTAAGTTTCAACGCTTCATTTTTTATTGCTGTTACCAAAGGGACTGGAATATTGTTCAGTACGGCATAGTCTTTACTGGAATATCCACGGGCAAAATAGAAATCAATCAATAATTTCTCTATGGCCTGCCGTCCTTCTTGAATTTTTACATTTTGATAAATTATATCTACATAGTCATTTCTCATTATTACACCTACCACTTTTTATGATTCTTTTTTAATCGTACATATTGCCAAAAATTAATATTGTTGTTTCATAATCATACTGTATTGCAACACTAGCTTTTAATAATATGTCTATCCTATATATCATTCCTTTATCAATTTAATAAGTACTACCATATTTTATTACTTGTAACTGTTTCTATAAGTAGCTTTGCTCATTTTTTATTATAACAGATAACCTGCATATCACTTCTCTACTCTTTGCTTAACAATCAAATAGGAGTCTTCTTGCTAATTGAATGGCCGACTTTCTACAGCATCTTGCATACCGTTTAGTATTCATTTTAGCAATGTTTTTCAAAATTAATTAACCTTCCATGGCCGACTGTTCAAAAATTTCCATCTACAATCCATTCTTTACCTTGTGTATTTCTTGCCATATCTTCCTCATAGTGTCCTAGATGGGAACGTGCTAGTCTGTAACCAAAGCTGCATTTATTGAAAGCCTTCTCAAATATTGGATCCATCCTATTTTCCAATACTTTCGACAGTTGAAATACTATTCTGCTCTCTAACTCCTTGCACCACATTAACAAACACTTTAAGGTTGACTTGTAATTTTCTTTACTGTATCTGTTTGTCACTACAAACAGCGCTCGAGACTTTTCCCCATTAGATTACTCCACGTTGAGCGCACACAAAAAAGCGACATAGGGAAGTTTCCCATATCGCTTTTCTTAAAATTATAAACTAAATTTTATTTTGTTAATAATTTTATATATAGTTTTTGGAGATAAATAATACATTGATGCAAGTTCTTTTACAGAAATCCCATTGTCATATTTTTTAAAAATCTCAATGTTTCTTTTACTGATTATTTCCTTGCTTCTATTAACTTCCCCCCACATTCTTTGATTACCGTCTTTGCGGGGAATATAAACATATTGTCCATCAACATAGTTTTGTATCTCGTTTAGCAAATCAGCTGGAAATATTTTGTTAGCTTGTTTGTAGCCCATTATGCTCCCTCCTAAAGTTTCTTAGGTTCGAGCAAAGGCTATTTCATTCATTCAGTTGTATGCAATAGCCTTTGCTATGCATAACACACCGGGGAAAATGTACTTAGCATGCTAATAGTGCACTCCTTTCGTTACTTATTCCATTGATTATAATAGTGTTTTATTACAATGTCAACCTGAGTTGCTACGTCCAATGTAAACGTAACATTCAAGCTACTTAACGGCGATTCCTACATCCTTAGAAACATCTTTGCCAAGTAAATACAGCTTTTCAAACTGGTACTGAGCGAACGAAATGTTCTGTAATGCTGATTTTATAAACAGTTCTAAGGCTTATTGTGGTTTTAGCGGAATATTCTGTTGGCTCTGCTAATATACCCAATTACGCTCGGTAATTTATAAATAATCATCAATGAAAGTTTTTATATAACATTTCTCAAATACTTCTTGAAATCTGTAGAAAAACGAATTGGATTAGTCGTATCATATTTAGTTTCTCCATCAATAACTGCTTTATTTAATTAAAAATCTTTAAAATGAGACTATTTCTCTACTTAAATGGATATTTTTGAGCTAACATCATAATTCATTTTCATAACACAATTGTCCGCAAGCAGCACTAATTTCAGAACCAAATTGTGTTCTAACAGTTGCACTAATACCAGCTTTCTTTAGTGTATTGCAAAATTGCTTGATAGCACTTGAAGATTGAAATTTAAAAGTTGTTTTGTCCGTAGAATTATAAGGTATCAAATCAATATGATATAAATGCTCCCATGAACCACGATTTTTCAATAAACCTACAACTGCCTCTGCATGCTCTTTAGAATCATTAATTCCTTCAAGCATAATATAAGCAATAAACACTCGTCGTCCCGTATGAATGATGTGTTCATCTAATGTCTTCATCACCTCATTCAATGGAAATCTTTTATTTATAGGCATTAAATCGCTTCGTTGGCTTTCAAATGGTGAATGAAGTGAAAAAGCCAGATTCACTTGTGGAAATTCTTTGGTCAATCTTTGAATTCCTGGTATAATGCCAATTGTTGAAATAGTAATTCTTCGTTGACTTAACCCAAATAAATTTTCATCAGTTAAAATTTTTACTGCATCAAATAACTCCGGATTTGCAAAAGCCTCACCCATTCCCATAAATGAAATACTATTCAATCTATGGTCATTAAAATAGAAATAAAGTAATTGGTCAGTTATCTCATCAGCAGTAAGATTGCGTCTAAATCCAGCACTTCCCGTTGCACAAAAGCGACATCCAAAACCACAACCGCATTGGGAAGAAATGCAAAACGATTCCCACCCCTGTTTATACTTTAGTCCAACAGCTTCTACTCTTTCTCCATCAGTCAATTCAAATAACAATTTTTGAGCTTGTTTAGAATCTTGTGAAAAAACAGGTATTACACTAGATACATTCTTTCCAAACTCATTTACTAAAGCCATCCTTAACGCTTTTGGTAGTATATGCATATCTTCAAAATTATCTATTCTTTGATGAAAAATAGCTTTTGTAAGCTGCTCGTATCTATAATCAGGTAATTTTAGATTTGATACTATTTGTTTTATTTTTCCGTATTTCGTTTTTGTCTGTTTCATGTCGGCTTCCTCCTCACTATTAATAGTTAGGAAGCAAAGCCAGTATAATTAGCGACTTATATTACTCCATGCAAGCGTCGCCCAAAGCATCTGGCTTTGCATGGAGCCTATTGTGTGTTACTTTTATATTCCCATTAAACATATTAATCGCCATTTCTACCTTTACAATTTTATTGTTTTTGTTGCAACATTTTCACAAAATGCACTATCATGCTCAATAAACAAAATTGTAGGTTCATGTTCAATTAACAATTTCTCAATCTGCATACGAGAAATGACATCAATAAAATTCAATGGTTCATCCCAAATATACAAATGTGCCCGTTCACACAAACTTTTAGCAATCAATACCTTTTTCTTCTGTCCTCCACTAAAATCCTCGATATTCTTTTCAAACTGTTCTCTTGAAAAATCAAGCTTTCTAAGTATCGATTTAAATAAACTCTCGTCAATACAGTTTTTATCTGCATATTCAGATAAGTTACCATATAAATCTGAAGTATCTTGTGAAACATACGAAATGATTAACTTATTATTCTTTCTTACAATTCCACTATGGGGAATGTCTTCTCCATAAATTAATTTCAATATACTTGATTTTCCGCTACCATTCTTTCCTTGAATAGCAATTCTTTCACCTTGCTCTATAGTGAAGTTTACTCCCTCACAGACAATTGTATCATCATATTCAATTGCAACATCTGTAAGTTCTACAAGCTTTTTATCATGGAAAGTAAGCGGTACTATTTTTAAACTTTCATTAGATTCAATATTTTTAAGAAGCTTTGATTTTTCCTCAATCATGCTTTGTTGTCTAGCTTCTATATTTTTAGCACGCTTCATCATTTTTGCAGCTTTATGTCCAACATATCCTTTATCTAATTTGCTCCCAGAATTAGTAGTTCCATGCTTGCTGCTTTCAACACTATCTGACCACGTAGATGTACGTTTTGCTGAGCTGGAAAGTCTGTTAATATCTTTTTTCAATTTCTCGTTTTCTGCTAGCTCAAAACCATCTTGTAATTCTTTGTTTCTCCACCATGAAGAAAAATTTCCTTTTTGTATTTCAATATTAGTTTTATTAATAGACAAGATATGGTCAACACAATTATCCAAAAAAGACCTATCATGTGAAATTAGAATAAATCCTTTCTTTTTTTTCAAGTAATTACTTAGTTTTTGCCTAGCTTCAGCATCCAAATGATTGGTAGGCTCATCAATAAGCAAGAAGGAGCTCTCCTTCAAAAACATAGCAACCAACAGTGCTTTAGTCTGCTCTCCTTTAGATAGTGTATAAAACTGTCTATATAAAGCATCGTAGTCCATATCTAACAAAGATAATTCTTTTACTATTTCCCAATCCATTGAATTTGGACTAATCTCCCTTATGATATCTATGGTGAAATTGCTCTGCTCCTGCACCTCATAAGGAAAATATTCAAAAGTCACATCAGCTGAAATGTTTCCATTATATTCGTATTTCTCAAGCAAAAGATTTAGAAAAGTAGTCTTCCCTCTTCCATTTCTTCCAGTAAAACCCAATTTCCAATCGGTATCAATTTGAAAACTTACATTTTCAAAAATATTATCATAGCTACCTTCATAAGCGAAGGTTAGGTTTGTAACATTTATTAAAGACATATTTTTGTCCTCCTCTGTATTTAATAGTATAAGTAACAAAGTCGGAACAATAGGCGACCTTGTTATTACTCCATATAAGTGTCGCCTGCAATATCCGACTCTATATGGAGATTATCATGTGTTAGCAAAGTATCTTTATTTATCATAATATTATTTATCCTCCTTGTTCGAATTATTTATAAAAAAATAAGAGCTGCAAGAATTAATTATTCTTACAGCTCATAGATATACGTAATTAAGCTAATCATTATAGCATAACACAAGTGCATATATTAAGAGAAAAAAGAATAACTTTCTTGCATAAGTACAACAAAACAAACAGAACACACCTGCTTATCTTTGTATTAAATGTACTTTAAAAATTAGCAAGAAAAATTAATCATTTTTTCACCTCAAATTTCAATTTTTTTATCATTATACTATTATACATTGAAAAAGTCAATAAAGAGTGAATCAAGAAAATCTATTTCTTCTCTATCTTCACAACACTCTCTACATGTGTCGTAACTACTATGGAAATGCAAAGATTGAACCTCGTTCTTTTAATAATTGTTCCTGCTTCTCTGTAAAAGAAGAATATTTCACTTCATAGGAAGCCTTATCAATGGTATATTCAAGCCGCATATCAACCAGTTTGCTTTTCTTTCCTTCGATTGATTCAATATCTTTATCCAGTTTGGAAATCGGGTCAACTGTAAAGGTCTTACCCAGCAATAAATCACTTTTATATTTCTCGTTTTTTATAATACCAAGAATAGTAGAAGATGCCCAAGTCGAGCTGCCGTATTTTGTTACGTATCCAAGATTCACCTTCATTTTCAATTCCTTTTTCACATTGGCAGAAATATTTTCTACTTCCTGCTGTGCGACAGAGCTAAGTACCATTTACAAATTTTAATACCGCACAAAAATTAGCTTTTGTCTTAATAGACTTATACTAACTTTTTAAGATTTTCTAGAAAGCTTCTTAAATGAAGCCACATATAAAACCATTCCTACTAGAGTAAATAGCAACCTACTCATTATAAAATTTAAAGACAAACTAAAAGCAGGTTCACCGAGACTATCAACGGGTAGAACTGTAGGCATATAAGTCACATACCCTTTGGCAAAAATATCAATAAAAAGTGTGCTATTAAAACTTATCAATGACAAAATCAAAACAATTGGAATCCAAGCATAAAGCAAAGTTTGGCTTTTGCTGCCTAAAAACATACTCGTTCCAAAAACAAACACAAAAGTGGGAAGTAGTATTATTAAGATCGGTAATAAGAAGTTTTCAAAATTTGTAAAATTAAAAGTTGTCTTGTAAAACGCCAAACTTATCAAAATACAAAATATCGCAATAATTAAGTAAGAAATAAACAGGGCAAAACTTTTTGTAGCCAAATACTTTTTCTGTGGTAAAGACGTACATGAAGTAATTTCTCTTAATCTTTGTTCGTTTCTAGAAAAAAGTCCTGTGCAAGAAAGCATTAGAATTAATAACATAATCGTATTTATGTCACACAAAAACTTGCAATAACTCCACTTGGAAAAAGGTGCCGTACTAGAAACACCTTGTATTATTTCTGTATAGAGGTCAATCACTGAAAAGGAAAGTGCAATTATGAAAGTTATCACAAACATTTTTGAAAAAATTATTCTTTTTAGTTCGTATTTAAGAATTTTTATATCCATTGACAACTACCTCCTTTTAGCACCAGTAATATTTAAAAACTCAGAAAAAGATAGTTTTTTATCTTTTTTGTCATAATATTCTTTGTAAATAACTTTCATGGAATTAAAATAATTGTCTTCACCAATGTGCTTATAAACATTGTAAACTGTGAGTGGTCCCAAAGCATAAATTTTACTACCTCTTAAAAATAACGACACGTAATACTTTGGAATCATTGGTAATTTGTTCATGTATTCAGGATTTCTTTGATAAAAGTTTCCATTTAATTCATTTGCTCCTTCTTTCCATTTTTTCAGCAATAAATTCTCTGCATAATCTTTTCCAAATTTGTTTTTCAAGAATAAATAAGTGCTAACCTCCGCAAAAGCGTCAGTTGACCATTCATCGTGATTTTTATCTATTTGATTATGGCTGTTTGCGTTAGATACATCTATTCCACCGCCCCACCATTGATGAGCAATTTCATGGGTCAACAAAGCGAAAGTATCAGAAGAAGAGGCTTGCGATAAATCTACATTGGATTTTTTCGTTAAACAATCTTCGGAAATACAAGAAATATTTCCTGCTTGAATTCCAGTTCCTCCATGTACTCCTGATGTTACAACTACTTTAAGATTATCTCTGCCTAGGGGCCCAAATTTTTCCGAAAAGAACGAGAATATATCCAGCGTGTCACTTCCCCTAGATTCAAATTCTTTGCTGGCAGCTAATGGATAGAAAAACTCCACATTTGTGCCCCTTACATTTCTTTCAAATATTCCATATCGTCCGGCTGTCAAAGATAAATCACTTAGTTTATCACAAGAAAAACTCCAAGTAGTAAAACCACTGTGCTCAGAAATTTTGTGATTTTTATCTCCTTGAGTTATGACTGTAAATTTTGAGTCTATTTTTATTTTTCCTTCAATAATCCTATCATTTTGTTTAACACAAACAACTGGAGCAATGTCCATAGCTTTCCCTAAACTTACATAATTTTTGTTAATTCCTTGGGAAAAATCTTTATTTAGACTTATGGCTTTCGGTGTACCTGAATACCTTATACTTAGTTTAGCTTTAGTATTTTTGGGAATGCTTGTTTCAAAAACATTTCCACGTTTTGCGCTATTCAAAATCTTTGACAAAACCTGTGTGTAGTTTATGTCTACATTGTCTAATTTGATTTCATTAATGTGGTAACCGTCTGCTAATTCAAAATATATGTTTTGAGGCTTATCAGTGCTGTTTTGCAGTTCTTGAAAATAAGCTCCGCTAGCACAATTTTTGTCTTTTTCTATCTTAAGATCTACAAGTATATTTGAAGTTCCTATGACATTGGTGTTTACAGGCGTTTCTTTTTTACCACTAATCAACGTTGACGCGACATCCGTAAGCGAAAGTGATTTGAAAATTGGTTCATTTTGAAAAACAAAAAATACTCCAAAAAGAGAAACTAAAAAGCAAATCGGCAACAATTTATATTTTCTACAGTTTTTAAAGAGAGATTTAAATAATCCTTTTTCATAACATCTATTACACAACATTCCAAATAAAAATATGGACATAGCTACCGATAATCCAAACAACCTATTCCAGAGCATTCCCAAAAGGATATTCCCGCTTCCGAAATTTTCAGAAAGTCCACTAGCCCCTGTCTGAACCCACATATATTGATAATTGATATTTCCTGTAAAAAAACTAAAAAGCACCGCTAAAAGCATAATAATGCAGGTTATATTAACGTTCCTAAATATAAGATAAAATCCTGCGGTCATAAGAATTGTTAACACAATGGAACCAAAAATTATTATGGAGTAACTGAGCAGGAAATAACTAAAATTGGTTAGACTACCCATGTTAAATATATAGTGAGGAATCATAATTATCATTGAACCCACTGTTGAAATAAGACCGGCACACATTAAGCCTGTAATTTTGGTTAAATTTATCTTTACAGAACTTGATATTGGTTCAATTATATAATTAACTCTAAACCTAAGTATTTTATCAAACTCAAAAACTGTTAGTGCAGTAAACGCAAGAGTTGAAAGTACTGCCCCTGCCTTTGCCGGAAAAAGTATGGTTTGAGATAAAAGAGTAGAACTATTTATTCCAAGTATCAACTTGCTAATATCTTTGGTAATGTACGGCGAGAGTAGTGCAGCAATCAAAGGAAAAACTGACGCCAACAAGATTATTATTTGAGTAAATCTGGACTTCAGAATTCGCTTTGTTTCATAGGCAAAAAATGCATTTCTCATTTAATGAACACCCCCATTGTGTATGACGTATGTGTACGCATCTTCAAGGGTAGGCTCTATCAGTGGAATAGAGCTTTCTATTTCTCTGCCAATAACACGACAAGAGATGCCATTACCTGTAAACAATTTGGATGTGATTATGTACTTACCTCCAATTCTTTTTTCTAAAGCTTCGTTATCTTTTTCCTCAATAAAACCAACACGTCCGTGTACAGCTTTTATTAAATCCGGCGAAGTTCCGTCAAATAAAATCCTACCGTTATTAATAATTATAATTCTATTGCAAATGGCTTGTATATCATCGATGATGTGAGTGGAAAGTAACACTATTTTGTCATTTGCAGTCTGTGAAAATATATTTCTGAATTTAATTCTTTCTTCTGGGTCAAGTCCAACTGTAGGTTCATCTAAAATGATAAGCTCAGGATTTCCAAGTAATACTTGTGCTATACCAACACGCTGCCTCTGACCGCCTGAAAGAGTTTTAATTTTGAAATTTCTTTTTTCTTGCAAATTAGTCTGTTCAATAGCTTGTCTGATAATACCTTTCACGTTGTTTTTAATTTCTTTTAATGCACACATGTAATCCAAAAACTCATAAACTGTCAATTCATCATATAAACCAAAGCTTTGGGGCAAATAACCCAACTGTTTTCTGAGTTCTTTTTCGTGTTTTGAAATTGGTTTACCATCAACAATTATTTCGCCCGCTGTCGGTATTATCTTCGATACCAATAGTTTCATAAATGTACTTTTTCCAGCACCATTGGGACCCAAAAGCCCTATAAAATTCGGGCTATTAACTTCCAAATTCAAATTGCTTAGTGCCTTTTTTCCTGTTTTATATGTCATGCTCACGTTTTTAATACTGATTTTCATAAATGCTGTTACACTCCTTTTTTAGTATATTTATATCCGATCGCTACCATTGCTAACACCCACACCTTCTATCAAAATGGTGGATAAGTACTGCTACGCGCCTGGATAAGTTCTTCTAAGGTTCAACTGGAGAAAGTCATCCTTATAAGCAAACTCCATCTGAACCTAAGAATCACTTGATTAACTGTAAAATTTGCCGTAGACCTTGCATAAATTTTCAATTTTTAAAAATTCCATTATGTAAGTCTCCTTTCTCATGGTTTACCTATATAATAGAACCTTCAACTTACATCTCTGTGACTTTCAGGTGAGAGATTCGTCACTTTGGGAAATGAATGGAAAATATCATGCCTCCCTGCCATGTTATAATCATCTTGCAGAGAGCCAATCCAATCCCGTATCCTGTAGCGTTTGGGTTTTTCCCACGATAGAACCTGTCAAACAGGCAAGGTTAGCAAGTGAGTACAGCAAAGCATGTCCTCACAAAGGGGTCAGGTACTTGTAAAGAAATGTAAGATGTAAACAGCTGCTGATTTGCATCCGCAGCTAGTAGCAAGCTCAGCCAAGTCTTCGCAACGCCCCCTGGTGGTTGTTAACAAATTGTTTTGCTATTAATATACCTTCCGAATTTCCAATTTTGAAAAATGAAAACGGCGGTTTTGATTGTTATTTCAAAACCGCCACATGGTCACATTTTGGCCGCAAAACATCATCTGCCACAACTGCGGTTTTTTTATTACCTCAGTTGTGATAGCACTTCTTTGTAATTTACATTACTTGTGTAGGATGGATTCTGTATTTTCAATGTCTAAATCGCCTTTCGGGGCTATTGCGAATCACTTGAACCCGATCATGCAAATGTTTTTTGATTTTCTATCAAGTTAATATAGATTTTGAATCAAGTCATGTCATCCCGAAGCGCGTCAATGATATTTTCTTTTTTTATCTTGCGAGTGGCATACAGCATTGTAATGAACACGATAAAGAGCACGCTGAACACGCTGATTGCCATACTGCCCCAAGGGAATACAAAATGGAAGTTATCTATCCTTTCTGCGGAAATCAACCCTTTGTAAATCAGCCAAGAACATATTGCCGATATTGGAATTCCGAATAATAGCGTCCTCATGCCATAAAAGACACACTCGAAATTCATCATCTTTTGGAAATCACGTTCAAACATTCCCACTGAGCGGAGCATGGCAAGCTCTCGTCTGCGCAGCTTGATATTCGTGGAAATGCTGTTGAACACATTGGCAATCGCAATCAGCGAAATCATAATGACAAAAACATAGGTGAAAACATCAATAACAAATGTTAGACTACGGTATTGTTCAACTACCGTGTAGATGTTTTGCAGGGTATACGGAGACGTAATTCCTGCGTCCTGAATCATCGTTTCCATTTTAGTCACCGATTGCGAAGGATTCTTTGACCGAAAGCTCAGGCCTATATCCGCATGGGTATCTGGGGTTTCAAATTTCTCTTTGAGCGAATAGGGAGCCACCACCATAAAAACGTATGGAGTCTTGTCGGAAGATTGATTTACGGGTTTAAGAGGATCCACCGGGTACGTATCGACAAAGGTAATATTTATGCTTTGCCCCTGTTCCATCTTCGGCTTGTCATTTGTTTCAGGAGCCACACTGAAAGTCATGGAAGGACTAGCAAACATATCAAACATTTCACTGGGTCCGTCTTTCTTGGCAACTGGCTTTTTGGCAACGGCAATCATTTTCCCGTCCTTGCCGGTATATTCTTCTGCGAACAAGCCCAATTTTTTGATAAAACCCAGATATTTGCTGTCCTCAATAAACTGGATGTCCATTGGCACATGAACCCTTTGGTCCGGTGCAGCATAACCCGCGTATTTCCGGTAACGGTCTGAAAAATCGCTTGCCTTAACCTCGCAGGAATACGCCAAAATTGCTTGGTACGAGCTTTTGTAAACCCCCTCTGCAGTTTTTAGTTTGTTGTAAAGCGGGAACATTTTGCTGTCGTCCATGTCCTGAGTGGTAAAAACGATGTCATAGTCAAAGTCCATTATGGATCGTTCTGCAAGACGTTTCAGAGTTGTTCCAAAAGCATTTCCCGATACAAACAGTACGACACTTAAAACAAGGGATAGCACAATGCTGCGATAGCGTTTTTTGTTTCTCTTAAAATTCTTTAGCGCAAGAGTTCCTTCCAAACCGTAAATACGCTGTGCCAGTTTTGACGTTTTCACGGCTTTCGATTCGGTTTTGACCTCGCCCGTTTGGCGAATACTCTCCATTACGGGAGTATTTGCGGCTTTCCTGGCTGGGATATAGGCTGAAATCAAAATGGTAACCAAACTGACCGCCGCCGCCGCAACAATGGCGGGGACAGACACCGACAAGGTTAAAGGCACGTTGCTTGGGATAATGTTCCTAAAATTCCCGGCAACAATAGGAATTACAAGCCCGATACTGCCTATACCGACTATAATGCCAATGGGTATGCCGACTGCACCAATGCAAAGTCCCTCAAACAGCACCGAATTTCGCAATTGCCTTGCGGTGGCGCCCACCGACGAGAGAATCCCAAACTGGCGTGTGCGTTCGTTCAGCGAGATGTTGAAGGAGTTATAAATCAGAAAAATCGATCCTACCATTATTATGGAAACCAAAATGCCGCCAACCGTATACAGAAGCGCGTTGAACAGTTTATTGTCGGAAAGGCCCATGAATTTCAGCACACTATCGTTAAAGACGTAAGCTTGGCTGACCGCTGTGCTGCTTGCGTAAGCCTTAACTTTGCGCGGGTTTTTAAGTGTGACAAATATGCTGAAGCTGTCCGCTTTGTTTTGAGTATCTGCTTTCGTTATCAGGGTATATCCCGGTGCGGAATGTTCCTCAAAACCGGGTCTTTCACAGATACCCACAACCTTGTAGGTTCTCTCTGCTTTTGGCACAAGAGTTTCTTTCCCGGAAATGTAAGGGGCGTGTTGACCAAAATTTTTGTTGCCATTCATGCGGCTTCCAACAGCAAGTGAAAGCGTGTCGCCCACTGCGAATTTAACGCCGCCCTTTATCGCCACGTGCGCTGGGATAAGAACCTCCCCACTGTTTTTGGGCAATCTGCCTGAAACCAGGGTTAAGGGTAAGGTATCAAAGGCTTCCTTGCTAAATCCGGCTATAAAAAGATAGGGTTTTTCGGGACTTTTTCCACCCTTAAGCGTTACGTATCCGATATTTTCAAATGTTGCGGTGCTTTCAACTCCCTTGTCGTGGGTTCGCTCCTGCACGAAAGAGGAATTAACATCCAAAAACTCGACGTGCCAACCGCCGTGTTTCACAATAGAACCCTTTACCAGAAAATTTAACAGGGAAGTACCAAAGGTAGCCACTGCTGTAATCATAGCGACAGACAGGATAACTCCGATAACCGTTACAATTGTTCGTGTGCGGCTTTTTTTCATGCCTTTCAGTGTAACTTTGTTGAAAATGTTCATGGTCTCACCCTTTCGTCTCGCACTACTTTGCCGTCTGATATACCTATAATGCGGTCTGCTTGCAGGGCGATATTTTCGTCATGTGTGACGACGATAAGGGTCTGCCTATATTTTTGATTGCTTAATTTCAGCAGATTGATAATTTCATGTCCATTTCGGCTGTCCAAACTGCCCGTTGGTTCATCGGCAAGCATGACCGCTGGGGCATTCATCAAAGCACGTCCTATGGAAACACGCTGTTGCTGACCGCCCGAAAGCTGATTGGGTAAATGCGTTTTTCGGTCTTTTAACCCAAGCAGTTCTAACAAGTCATTCAGCCTCTCCTTGTTGACCTTTCGCTTGTCCATCAGTATAGGCAAGGTGATGTTTTCCACCACATTCAGCGTGGGAATGAGGTTGTGAAACTGGTAAATCAGCCCAACTTGTCGCCTGCGAAAGATGGCGAGTTTTTCATTGCTTTGGGCATATACATCCTGCCCGTCCAAATACACCTTTCCGCTTGTGGGCACGTCCACGGCGCCGATGCTATGAAGCAATGTGGATTTACCGGAGCCGGAGGACCCGATAATTGCGGTAAATTCCCCCTTTTCGATTGTAAGCGAAACATGGTCAAGGGCGGTAACTTGGTTTTCCCCCTTGCCATAGACCTTACATAAATTTTCAACCTTTAAAAATTCCATTATGTGAGCCTCCCTTCTCATGGTTTACCTATATAATAGAACCTTCAACTTACATCTGTGTGACTTTTAGGTGAGAGATTCGTCACTTTGGGAAACGAATGGTAAATATCGCGCCACCATGCGGGTGATTTTTTGCGGTAATCGTCCCTCCCTGCCGTGTTATAATCATCTTGCAAAGAGCCAATCCAATCCCGTATCCTGTAGCGTTTGGGTTTTTCCCACGATAAAACCTGTCAAACAGGCAGGGTAAATCTTCTTTTTCAAATCCCGTGCCGCTGTCGTGGATGGCAATCTCGGTAAACAGTGAGTTGTCCGTGCAGACAATCTCAATCTTCCCGTTCTCGCCTGCGCTCTCCATGCAATTTTTCAGGATGTTTTGAATTGCTTCCGAAAGCCAACCTGAATCGCCCTGAATAATCATGCCTTTTGGCACGTCTGTTTGCAAAGTAATATCGTGCAGCTCCATTGGGATTTGGAACGGACGAAGGGCGGCGCATATCAAGCTGGTTACATCTATCTGCTCCCCTTGGAAAACCACGATGCCCGCGTCTAGGCGGGACAATTTCAACAGCGAAGTAAGCAGCCAATCCATCTGTACAAACAATTCCTCTGTTTCCCGCATCAATGCTTTCCGCTGGTTTTCGTCAGGGTTATTCTCTAACAATGACAGAATGAGGTTCGCGGATGTGAGAGGGGTGCGGAGTTGGTGGGCTATGTCAGCCAGCGAATCGGCAAGATGTTTTTTTTCTTTTTTCAGTGCGTCGTTTTGCTCCCGAATACGCAGCGTCATTTTTGTTATCTCGCTTTGCAGAATGGAAAGTTCGCCCTCGTCTGATTCACCAATATACAGATGATCAGCGTTATGAAGCACAAGATCGATTTGATCTGAAATCTGCGCAATGCTTTTATATCGGGCTTTGGTAAACGCAAAAAACGCTGCTCCAAAGGCGGAGGCAGAAGCAATGGCAAGGATTCCAGCCAACCTATTGATTGCAAATCCCAGCGTTACAGTGGTGGCAGCTATTAAGGAGAACAAAATTGCAAGCTGCCGAAACTCTCTATTCCGAAGCATACCCATCCCCTAATTTATATCCCGTCCCGCGAACGGTCAGAATTATTTGCGGTCTTGCGGGGTTGTTCTCTATCTTCTCCCGCAGGCGTTTGATGTACACGGTCAATGTATTGTCATTGACAAACTCGCCCGCAGCATCCCACAATTCGTCAAGCAGCCTGCTCCTTGTGATAATACTTTTTGGGTTGTTAATAAACACCAACAACAAGCGGTATTCTAACGCTGAAAGAAAAACCTCGCTACCGTCCTTTTTCACGACACCGCTTGCCATATCCACATGAAGCCCGCAGATTTCAAAAGCCGATGGAGAATGTCCGCTTTTTCGCAGGGCACTTCTGATTCGTGCGATGAGTTCACGGGGACGAAAAGGCTTGGTGATATAGTCGTCCGCGCCTATGTTCAGCCCGGTAACAACACTTGCTTCATCGCCAGAAGCTGTCAAAAAGATGACGGGAATATCTTGCGTTTCTTTGATTTCTGTGCAAACCGTAAAGCCATTTCCGTCAGGCAAAGAAATATCAATCAACGCCAAGTCAAATTTATTCCCGGCAAGCGCGGCAAGGGCTTCACTCCGCGTAGGGGCGTGAGTGACTGTAAATCCCTCCGAGCGAAGCAAAAGTATAAGGTTTTTACCGATTGCCTTATCGTCCTCAACCAAAAATATCCGTTTCATTTATTTTCACCATCCTTTACTTTACTGCTCCTATATCGTCCGTCAGCCGGTTTTTCAGCGTCAACCGGAACAAGCCATGTATTTCCCATTTTTTTAGCTTCCTTAATCCGTCCAGCAGAACAATGGTACACTACCATTCTGTCTGTGATTCCCCAATTTTTCGCTGCTTCTTTTGCCGTTATATAATCCACGCATAACACCTCTATAATTTTATTATATTTCTTTTGACGGAAATATACAAACTGAGGTATAAAACAACGTCAGACTGCATTTTTGAGGAATTCTGTGCAAGGGGGAAGGTGTATCTTTTCCCATGCTCTGCCAAATAGTCAAGGAATCCACCACCATAGTTATAGAACTGGATAACAGAATTTAAGTCACAACCCTTTGCATTTGCAGATTCCAGCAAGGAAGCAAAATATTTACACCCTTGTTTGATGGAATCCTCTATACGCAACGTGTTTGGCGTTGGTCATTCCTGTTCTTTTAGTCGCGGCATGACTATCACTTCTTGTCCAATTTTAGAGCAAAAAAAGACGCTCATTTCTGAACGCCTAAACAAGAGAAAAAAAGTACCATTTTCATAGTACCCCTTTGATTCTCCACCTTTATTTTCTTGTATCCCCACATTCTATATCAACCATCACAGAAACATTGATATAATTTTTAATGACCTTATTTCTGATTTTATCCCCCTCACCTGTGAAGACGATATGCTTAAAAAAGTGCCTAAAACAAAGGATTTCTACGTATCGGCTCGTTGTATCAACACAATAGTCTCCACATGGCTGGAGAGGATAGAATGAATGTTTTTAAAACCGTCAGTAGGTGGGAACATATCTATGGAGTTTTTTGAGTTATTGATAGACGGGAACATGTCAATCAGCAACATTCCCGTTTTGAAATGCCTTTTGAAGCTATTTTTCCCTTGGTGGATATCTCTTGCATAAAGTTAGACAAGAAACATTTTATTTAAAATTTCTGCAAGTACAATAAGCATAAAAGAAAAAGACAAAATTAAAAATGTAATACTAATTATCCATTTTGAAACCTATTTCTGCTTATTACCTATTTTATATGCGAAAAATCCTATAGTAGCTCCTATCGAATTTATAATTATATCTTCTATATCAAAGCTGCCAAGATATGTTATCATTTATAAAATTTCTAATGATAATATAGAAATCAAAAAGATAGATATAAACTTATAATACTTAGTACCAAATATCATAGATATTAATAAAGCAAAAGGTACAAAGACTAATAGGTTCCCTAAACTAAAAAACCATAATTTTAAGATATCAAGTGATAAATGTTTTGGAAACCATAAAGGTATTCCAGTAGGAATTATTTGAAAGCGATATTCATGAATACTGTTGCTTATTTGTGGCCTACCGAATCCAAAGAACATAAAATAGATTATAACAATTGTGTATGCTATCAGTATTACTTTAATTCTTTTGCTTGATGATAAGTTTTGTTTCTTAACATCTATGTTTTTACTCCCTATCGTATTATAATTAAATGATTTGTCATCTTTTATATCTTCTCAAGTGTTATACTTCATTATTATAACATAATAAGTTCCAAAACCCTTGATTTATTCAGCCTTTCTGTCTCTCAATCTTCACGCAGTATTCTGTATAGCTCAAGAGGATATCATTGGCTGATTTTGTACCCTGCGTTCCTGGAAACATATCAAGTTTTTTTATCCGACTTTCGGAAACTGACATTCAAGGGAACATATCTATTAAAATCTGGTATGAGGCTATTAAGTAATTACTCCCACCAATGCTTTATTTCTGCGATGCTAACATCCCATACTTTAGCGTTTCCAGTAACTATAATTTTAACATCTTCTATTTCCCCATCAAAAAACGTCTTTACTTTCCATGTATGTTTATCTTCGTCTTTATCATTAAATTGAACCCACTCTTCTCCATTGATCACAATCTTAACTGAACCTTTATATACTTCATTGTCTGGAATACCACAATTGGCATAGAACCATAGATTTTTCTTACCTAAATTAAATAAATACTCCTTACCCATTCCATCCTCGCTGCTAAACAAATTAAATTCGGGCTGTACTTTTTCCCCTTGCACGATAAAAGTTGAAAAATTTTTAGTTATTGGTATGCTTGTATTTATTTCGTTTAATGCTTGAATAGGTCCTATTCTTTTATTCACATTTACACCATAATCAATTGTTTCGGAAACAACCATAACTCCAACGATTAGCATAAGCATAGACGCTACTGATGCAACAAGTTTTTTAAAGTTAAACTTAGAAGAAAATCCTACTCTATGTCCCACAAATCCTATCATTGCGCCTAATGTATTAGATATTACGTCCATAATATCAAACGTACCCATGAAAGTTAAAGATTGCAACACTTCTAAAAATAAAATCGCTGATATAAATAATGCTATAAACTTTCTAAAACGTACACGATACAACAATGGAATTACTATTCCAAAAGGAATAAAAGCAGCGATGTTTCCAAAATCGTATAACCATGACATGGTTAGTTCTGGAAACCTTAAGGGAATTCCTTCTGGGACAAGAATAAACGTATAATGATTATATACGCTTCTACCTTCTATTCTATTAAACCCCAAGAACATGAAATACAATATTAAAGTTGTATATACAATGATTCCTATAAGAATATATATACGTAATTTATCCTTCATAACCTCGGAACTATCCGCTAACACTTCATTGCCCTTTGGAATTTCTTCTTGTCCATTTTTCATACTTTAAATCTCCTTTGAAAAAATATCCTAGATTTTATCTCTGTTATTATTATCAAATACTTTAAGTGCAATAGCATTCCAATTGCTTATATACTCATATCATTATTTGATAATTTCTAAATGATGAGTAGATTGAATAGTTCAACTATCCAAATTCCATTCTCTAGCTTTAATAATTTAATGGCCATACTCTCTACTTACTCCCTTATACTATCATCACACTGCACCTTCAATAAATCTGTCATTTCAACCATTCTTGGACTTGCCTATTTAAGAAGCCCTTTCCGTAACTCGTCCAATTTGTCTTCAATGGCGTCGATTAACATTATCAGTTTCCTCGAGGAGGCTGAGGCATCTCCATACAATGATATACATCTTCAGTTATCTCAGTGTACTCGGATAAATATTTACATCTATCCTATTTCCACAACCTAACAAATGTATCTTTACTGTCCACTCAACCTACTTATTTTTTTGATTCTTTTTCTACACCTCGTCATGTTCTCGTGAACGGATTTTGGTGTTTTAGGTTGAGTAAACAAGGTAGACTTACTTCAGGAAACCCTTTAAAATGAAGGCTTACACCCGCGTAATCAATACTACGCACTCCACATGGCTAGTTTGGGGGAACATATCTACTGGTTGTACTTCTTTAGTTTCATAACCTAATCCATTTAATATACCTAAGTCTCTAGCTAAGGTTCCTGTATCACAGGATACATATACTATTCTTTTAGGTTTTGTAGCTGCTATAGCTTCCAATAAGCTTTTTTCACAGCCTTTTCTTGGTGGATCTACTACTACCACATCTGCTTTTATACCTTTATTTATTAAATGTGGTATAATTTCTTCTGATTTTCCTACAAAAAATTCTGCATTATCTATCTTATTTTCTTTTGCATTATCCTTTGCGTTGTCTATAGCTTCTTTTATTATTTCTACTCCGTATACTTTTTTAGCTTTTTGCGATAAAAATAAGGATATAGTTCCTGTGCCACAATAAGCATCGAATACTATTTCTTCTCCTTTTAGATCTGCAAATTCTAAGGCTTTTTTATACAATATCTCTGTTTGTATGGGATTTACTTGAAAGAAAGATAATGGAGATATATTAAATTTAAATTTATCTATATAGTCAGTTATGGTATCTTTTCCCCATAATGTAATACACTTTTCTCCTAAAATTACATTAGTTTTTTTAGAATTTACATTTTGTATTATACTTTTCATATTAGGTAGTTCCTTTATTACTTCATCTATTAATTCTTCTTTGTGAGGTATCTCCTTTTCTTTATTAGTTACAATAACTAACATAAGTTCTTTATTTTTAAAGGCTTTCCTTACCATTATATGCCTTATAAATCCTTTTCCTATTTCTTCATTGTAGGCAGATATATTATATTTTCCCATCCAATTTCTTATTATTTGTATGATTTTATCTGCTTGTTCATCTTGTATAAAACATTCTTTTACATCTGCTACTTCATGAGTTCTTGGTCTATAAAATCCTATTTTTATTTCACCTTTTTCAAATCTTACAGGCATTTGAATTTTATTTCTATATCTGTAAGGGTTTCCCATACCAATAGTATCCTCTATTTTTATTTTATCTATATCTAGTTTACCTATTCTTTTTAGTGAATCTATAACTCTTTGCTTTTTAAAATCTAATTGAGCCTTATAACTATAGTGTTGAACTTGACATCCTCCACACTGTTTATATATAGGACATACAGATTCCACCCTATTTTCTGATGCTTTATTTAATTTTATAATCTTTCCAAAGGCAAAGTTTTTATTTACTTTAACTATTCTTGTTAATGCACTTTCTCCTTCCATGGCTCCTGGGATAAATACTGTAAAATCATCAATTTTACTTACTCCCTCTCCTTCAAATCCAGTGCCTATTATGTCTAAATTGTATTCTTTATTTTTTTCTACAGGTATATTTCTTTTCATACTCTCTCTCCATTTATGTAATTTTATATCATAACAAAAACACAGGATAAATAGTAACAATTAAACTATCTATCCATAGATTCTTTCCAATATATAAATTATAACAATATTTCAAACAAATTTATAATTATTTTATAAATTTATCTTTATATTTTTTATATACTATTTCTATTTATACAATTTAAAATAAAATTTTATAATCAAGAACTATAATAAATATTTTAAAATGCAGTTTATTTTTCTCTTTTATAAGTTGAACAAATAGTTTCACTACTGTTTCTTGTTCTTATCTCATCTCCATTTATCTCTATGGCATCTGCATTACATCTTCTATCATTATTATGAACACAACTATAAACTTCACAATTAACTTCTGGAACCATATCGCTTTCCTCTGTAAAAATATCTTTAAATCCTTCTATTAAATTTGTATTATGAAATCTACTCATAGTTTCGATGCCTCCTTTTGCTGCAAAGGTTTTGCATTGACTATGAGAATCATTATTCTCTACTTCTATAGAATGTGCTGTACAGCGCCCTTGTAAATTATTTATACAATTTTCAGCACTACAGATTAATTTATCCATCCTAATTACCTCCTAACAAAAATATATCCTTAGTTTTTGTTAATAAGGCTTTTGTATTCATAATATATAAGATATTTTTATTATATATGTCTATGTTAAGAGAATTTTGTAACATAATCTATAAAGTAATTTATAAAAAAATTTTATTATAAAAAACAAAAAGAGCACCATAAAGGTGCTAAAGAAGATCAGTTGCCTATTATTCCCTATTATTTTATTTTTGACACATATCATATTATTATACAATATATTATATAAAACTTTCAATAAAAATATTACACTTTTTTAAAATTTTATAAAAATGTTATTTTTATTTTACAATAAACTTTATTCTTCAAATTCTAATCTTACTCTCTTTAGCATTTCTATTATAGGTAAATCATAAGGGCATCTCTTTTCACAGGCTCCACATTCTATACAATCCTTTGCCCTAGCTTCTAAATTGAAATATCTCCCATCTGCCCAATCTGGTAATCCATATCTAACCTTATAAGCTTCTAATACAAATATTCCCGGAATATCTATATTTTTTGTACAAGGAGCACAATATCCACATCTTCTACAAAATTTTGTTCCTAACTCATTAAATATTTTATCACATTCTATTTTTTCTTCTTCTGTTAAAACTATATCTTCATTACCACATACTGAATTTTCCTCTACTTCTTTTAAATTTGCCATACCTGGTATGGCTGTAGTTATATTTTTATTACTTAGTACATATCTTAAAGCTAAAGTTCCATTATTAAGAGCTCCACCTGCCATAGGTTTCATATCTATTACTCCTATGTTTAACTCCTGTGCTCTTTTAAACAGTTCTTTCCCTTGTCTTTCTACTATATTATAAGGATACATAATAGTTTCAAATTTTCCACTTTCTATAGCTACTTTGAGCACATCTCCACTATGTGATGTAATTCCTATATGACCTATCTTTCCTTCTTGTTTAAGTTCTTCTAATACTTTATATGCTCCATCTTCACTTAATATTTTGTTGTAATCTTCTAAGGTTTTCACATTGTGAAATTGATATAGATCTATATAATCTGTTCTTAAATTTTTAAAACTTGTATTTGTTTCTTTTATCATAGAATTTCTATCTCTAGCCATAGATTTTGTAGCTATAATCCATTTATCTCTTCTTCCATCTAATGCATAACCTATATACTCTTCTGAAACTGTATAGAGTCTTGCAGTATCTATAAAATTCATGCCCAGTTCTTCTGCTTTGTGTATAACCTTAGTTGCTTCTTCACAGATTATTTTCTGAATAGCTATACCTCCAAAAGCTACCACAGAAACCTGTAACCCAGTATTACCTAACCCCTTATACTTCATTTTTCTTCCTCCTTAATACCTAGTAAAGAAAATTATAGGTTACCTAATACTTTAATGTCAAGAAAATAAAATTAAAGAGTCCAAATGGAAAGTTTAATTTTTCCAAATTGACTCTTTATTTTAGTATATAAAATTTTTATTATATTTAAACTATATTAGCTCTTCCGTTGTACACTATTCCTCTTACTGTATCAAGTGTTACATATGTTCCTGTTTTTAAAACATCCATAGCTCCACCTGCATTGCATATGAATGGAATATCTCTTGCTATACATTCTATAGCTAAGTGTGATGTTATTCCACCTTCTTCAGCCACTATGCCTGATACTCTATCTAAAATAGTCATATATCTTCTATCTAAATTTTTTACTACTAATATATCATCTCTTTCAACTATATCTTCTGCTTCTGAAGGACTTTTTACTACCTTTACATTTCCATAAGTTGGTCTAGTTCCTGAACCTCTTCCTTGGGATAATATATCTCCCACTATGTGAACTTTTAACATATTAGTTGTTCCTGAATAAGATACTGGTATTCCACCTGCTATAACAACTAAGTCACCATTTTTAACATATCCTTCTTCTAAAGATTTATTAACAGATTTATCTATAAGTTCATCTGTAGAATTAAATGTTTCTGTTAATAGTGGTACTACTCCCCAATTTAATGCTAATTTTCTAGCAACTACTTCATTCGGTGTTACTGCTATAATAGGGCATTGTGGCCTATATTTTGATACCATTTTTGCAGTATGTCCGCTTTGAGTTGCTGTAATTATAGCTGTAGCATTTAATTCTGATGCTGTAGTACATGCCGATAAGCTTATAGCATTAGGAACATTTAATATATGACTTTCTCTCATCTTACTTAATATAGCATCATAATTTAATTTTGCTTCTGCAGTTTTAGCTATTCTAGACATAGTTGTTGCAGCTTCTACTGGATACTTTCCATTTGCTGATTCTCCACTTAACATTATGGCATCTGTTCCATCAAATATTGCATTGGCTATGTCTGAGGCTTCAGCTCTTGTTGGTCTAGGGTTTCTTATCATAGAATCTAACATTTGAGTTGCTGTAATTACAGGCTTGCCTGCTTTATTACATTTTTCTATTATTCTTTTTTGAACTATTGGAACCTCTTCTATAGGAATTTCAACTCCCATATCTCCTCTAGCTACCATTATTCCATCAGAGAATTTTATTATCTCATCTATATTGTCAACACCCTCTTGATTTTCTATCTTAGAGATTATCTGTATTTCATTTCCACCATTTTCTTCCAATATTTTTCTTATAGCTAACACATCAGAGGCTTTTCTTATAAAAGATGCACTTATTAAATCTACTCCTACTTCGCATCCAAATTTTAAATCTTCTATATCTTTTTCAGTAACTGCTGGAAGTGATACTGAAACTCCTGGAACATTTACTCCCTTATGATTTGAAACAGTTCCTGAGTTTTTAACTATTGTATGAATTTTATTATCTTTTACTGATTCAACTTCTAACTCTACTAGTCCGTCGTCTATTAATATTTTATTTCCTTTAACTACATCTTTATGTAGCTCATCATAAGTAATAGAACATTTTGTTTCATCACCTATTATGTCTTCTCCACAATATATTATAAATTCTGCTCCTTCTTTTAACTCCACTTTATCCACTGAGAAATTGCCTGTTCTTATTTCTGGTCCTTTAGTATCTAACATAATAGCTATGTGTTTGTTATGTTTTTCTCTTAATTTCTTAATCATCATCATTCTTTCTTTGTGTTCAGGATGTGATCCATGAGAAAAATTGTGTCTTGATACGCTCATGCCCGCTTCTATTAATTTTGATACCACTTCTTCTGTTGAACTTGCAGGACCTATTGTAAATATCATTTTAGTTTTTTGCATATAAAACGCCTCCTCAAAATCTAAACTTTTACATTATTTGGATAAAGTAGTTGATATGTCATATAGTTCTTGGTCAAAACTTCTCTCTACTGCTAAAGCTTCATCTATATCCATATCAATTATTTTCCCATTTTTTATACCAACTACTCTTGAAGATTTACCACTAATCAATAATTCCACTGCTTTATAAGCCATTCTTGAAGCCAATATTCTATCCATACAAGTTGGACTTCCACCTCTTTGTATATGTCCTAATATTGTAGATCTTGTTTCTATTCCTGTAACTTCTTCTATATATTTTGCTAATTCATTAGCTCCTCCAACACCTTCTGCTAATAAAACTAAATTGTGCATTTTGCCTTTTAATTTTCCTTGTAATATTTGTTTGCATAGTTTATCTGCATTATACTCTTTTTCTGGTATTATAATACTTTCTGCTCCACCAGCTACTCCTGTATATAATGCTATATCTCCGCAATTTCTACCCATAACTTCTACTACACTTACTCTTTCATGAGAAGTAGATGTATCTCTAAGCTTATTTATAGCATCTAAAACTGTATTTATAGATGTATCAAAACCGATTGTATAATCTGTATATGCTAAATCATTATCTATAGTACCTGGTAGTCCAACAGTATTTATTCCCAGCTTAGATAATAATTGGGCTCCATGAAAAGAACCGTCTCCACCAATTACAACTAATCCGTCAATACCAAAAGCTCTTAATATTTTAGCAGCCTTTTCTCTTCCCTGCTCTGTTCTAAATTCTTCACAACGAGCAGTTCTTAATATAGTACCGCCCCTTTGTATTATATCAGATACGCTATGAGTATCCATTTCAAATATTTCTCCATTTATAAGCCCATTATATCCTCTTTGAATTCCCATTACTTTTAAACCTTTTTCTAAACCTGTTCTAACTACTGCTCTGATAGCAGCATTCATTCCTGGTGCATCTCCACCACTTGTTAATACAGCTATAGTTTTCATATGCTAAATACCTCCTACGACCGCTGGGACATTTGTGGTCCCACTTATATTATAAACCTAATGATATTCTGTTTTGTATATTTTTAATTATAACATACCTTATGCTTTTTTAATATATGTTTTTATTTAACTTTAATATATCTCAAAATAATTCTCTATTAAAAATTCATAAAAAAATATTAGAAGAAACACTTCTTCTAATATTTTTCATTTTATTTAAAAAATTATACACAATACTCAATTAAAGTATTTTTACATTATTTTCTCCAAACATATTTCTTAAATCATCCATCAATTCTATGCTTCCATTTACCCAAAGCTCTCTATCAATTCTAAACTTTTTTCTTTCTTTATTTGTACAAAAATATACAGGAATATTACCCTTATGTTGCAAAAATACACCTTTTGTTTCCTGTAGCTTTAATTTTATATCATTTTTTTCTTCTACTAATATATATAGTTTCTCAGAATTAATTTTTATAAGAGGTTCCATAACTTCACAAATTAGTTTTGGCTGTTCATCCTCCCTTAAACTTACTCTTCCTTTTAATAAAACTACTTCATCTTCATTTATTATACTTCTAGTCATATTAAAAATTTTAGGGAATACTATAACTTCTATACTGGAATATAAATCTTCTAATACTATAAATGCCATCATATCATTATTCCTAGTTAATTTTTTACTTACGTGTGTAATCATACCACCTACTATTACTTTATCTCCATCTTTTATACTATTTATAGCATCTACCATGTTTCCTTCTAAAGATTCCTTAGAAATAATATCTGATATATGATGACTTATTTGAACTTTTAATGTTTCTTCATATTCTTCCAATGGATGACCAGAAAAATATAATCCTGTCATTTCTTTTTCCATTTGAAGTATGTATTTTTTGTCAAATTCCTTTATATTAGGATATTTTATATCCATACTACTTTCTTTGTTATCCATAATATCCATGAATAAATTAACCTGGCCTTCTATATTGTTTCTTTTTTGCTTTTGTATACCATCCATTATTTTTTCAAAAACAGCTAGCATTTTAGAGCGATATATATTTAAACAATCAAAGGCTCCTGCTTTTATTAAGCTTTCTACTAACCTTTTGTTTATAATTGAAGTATCTACTTTATTAAAAAAATCACTTAAATCTGTAAATTTCCCCTTTTGTTCTCTAGATAAAACTATATTATCTATACCCTTTTCTCCTACATTTTTTACTGCAGTTAATCCAAATATTATTCTATTATCTTTTACTGTAAAATTACTATAGCTTTCATTTATATTGGGTGCTACTATTTCTATTCCTAAAATTTCTGCAAAATTAACATAAAAAGATACCTTATCACTATCACCCTTTACACTATTTAACATAGCTGCAATAAACTCTGTAGGATAATATCTAATTAAGTAGGCTGTCTGGAAACCTACTACAGCATAAGCTGCTGCGTGGGATTTGTTAAATGCATAGGAAGCAAAGTCCATCATAGAATCAAATAAATTATTAGCTACTTTTTCATCTATACCATTATTTATGCATCCTCTTACCCCTTCTTCTTTATTACCATATATGAAATTTTTTCTTTCTAGTTCCATTACATCATGTTTTTTCTTAGACATGGCACGTCTTACCAAGTCACTACGTCCCATAGAGTATCCTGCCAAATCCCTAACTATCTGCATAACCTGCTCTTGATAAACTATACAATTGTATGTAACAGACAATATAGGTTCTAGTTTCTCTGTTGCATATTCTATATTTAAAGGATTATTTTTATTAGCTATATATCTTGGTATTTCAGCCATAGGACCTGGTCTATATAAACTTATTCCTGCTATTATATCTTCTAGTGAATCTGGTTTTAACTCTTTCATAAAGGATGTCATTCCAGCAGACTCTAATTGAAATACCCCTACAGTCTTACCCTGTCCTATCATTTTGTAAACTTCTTTATCTTCAAAATCAATAGTATCTAAATCAATATCTATTCCTTTATTTTCTTTTATAATTCTTACTGCATCTCTCATAACAGTAAGAGTCCTAAGTCCAAGAAAATCCATCTTTAAAAGTCCTAGTTCTTCCAAAGTACCCATTGTAAATTGTGTTACTATACTTTCTTCATTTTTTTGAAGTGGTACATAATTTACTAAGGGTTGTGATGCTATAACTACCCCTGCAGCATGAGTAGATGTATGTCTTGGAAGCCCTTCTAAAGCCCTTGCCACATCTATTAGCTCTTTAACTCTTTCTTCGTCATCATAGGTCTCTTTTAATTCTGGATTTAACTCTAAAGCTTTATTTATAGTTATATTTAAAACAGTAGGTATCATTTTAGCTATTCTGTCTACTTCTGCATAAGGATAATTCATAGCTCTTCCTACATCTCTTATACAAGCTCTTGCAGCCATAGTTCCAAAAGTTATTATTTGTGATACATTGGCTTTCCCGTATTTCTCTACCACATAATCTATAACTTCTCCTCTTCTTTCATAACAAAAATCACTGTCTATATCAGGCATAGAGATACGATCTGGATTTAGAAATCTTTCAAATATTAGATTATATTTAATAGGATCAATTTTAGTTATTCCTAAGGTATAAGCTACTAAAGATCCTGCGGCAGACCCTCTTCCTGGCCCTGTCATTATACCTTTTTCATTGGCAAATCTTATAAAATCCCATACTATTAAAAAATAATCTACATATCCCATTTGTTTTATTATAGATAACTCATAATTTAATCTTTCTATTAAATCAAAAGCTTCTTTATTTTCAACCCCATAGGCTAAAACTTCATCTATACTAAAAGGTTTATTCATAAAATCCTTTAGTATATCATATCTTGAAAATAGCCCTTTAAAGCATATTTCTCTTAAGTACTCATAGGGATCTATCCCTTCTTCTAATGGAAACCTAGGTAATTTTGATTCATGAAAGTTATAATCAAAATTGCATTCTTCTGATATCTTAACTGTATTTTTTAAAGCCTCTGGTGCATAAGAAAAGGTTTCATACATTTCCTCTGGTGACTTTAAATAAAATTGATCAGAAGGATACCTCATTCTATTTTCTTCTTCTACAGTTTTACCTGTTTGTATGCATAACAATATATCATGGGATTTATAATCTTCTTTTCTTATATAATGGACATCATTTGTAGCTACTAAAGGTATATCTAACTCCTTAGACATTTGTACTAATGTTTCATTAACCTTTAATTGTTCTTCCATACCATGATATTGGAGTTCTAAATAAAAGCCTTCTTTAAAAATATCTTTATAGATTAATGCTGCTTTTTTAGATTTCTCTAAATTTCCCTTTAATATATTAGCTTGAACTTCTCCCCCTAAACATGCACTTAAGGCTATTAACCCTTCACTATGTTCTTTTAAAAATTCATGATCTACTCTAGGTTTATAATAGAAACCCTCTACAGATGCTTTTGATACTATTTCCATTAAGTTTTTATATCCTATTTCATTTTTTACAAGTAACACTAAATGATGTGTTTCATTTTCTTTATCTTGTTGTTTTATATACATAGATTTTGCAGCTACATATATTTCACAACCTATTATAGGCTTTATTCCTTGTTTTATTGCTTCTTTATAAAAATCTACACATCCATACATAACGCCATGATCTGTAATAGCAATACTTTTCATCCCAAATTCTTTTGCTCTCTTTATAAGATCTGATATTTTTGCTGAAGAATCCAACAATGAATATTCTGTATGTTGATGTAAACTTACCCACTCCGGCTTCTCTTCATCTAATCGATTTTCTTCCATAGTACCCCTCCTTCCTAAGGAAATACAAAACCAAGAACGAATTTTGCTCTTTGTTATTTTATTATAATCTTAAATTTTATATAACTCAAATAAAGAGGATATCTTTAAAATCAAATCTATTTGGAGATACCCTCTTTTATAAAAAATACTATATTATTTTTTTATTTTAAATTCCTTGTTTTAATTCATCTGCAATTTTCTCTATTCTTCTTAGCCTATGATTAACTCCTGATTTCCCTACTGGTGGATTTAGCATCTTTCCTAATTCCCTTAAGGACTCATCAGGATATTTAATTCTTAGTTCTGCTACGTCTCTTAAATTTTTAGGTAATCTTCCTAATCCTATTTCTCTTTCTATAAACTTTATACTTTCTACTTGTCGTACAGCAGCATTAACTGTCTTACTTAAATTAGCAGTCTCACAGTTTACTAGTCTATTAACATTATTTCTCATTTCTTTCATTATTCTAACATTTTCTAGTTCTAGTAATGAAGCATGAGCTCCTATTATATTTAATAAATCTACTATCTGTTCTCCTTCTTTTAAGTAGATTATATAACTATTTTTTCTTTTTATTACTTTAGAATTTAAATTATAGGAATTTATTAAATTGCTTAAGTCTTTGGCATAATCTTCATTATGAGTAACAAATTCTAAGTGATATGTTTTTTCCGGATTACTTATACTTCCTCCACCTAAAAAAGCACCTCTTATATAAGCTCTCCTGCACTCATCACATTCTATAATATTCTTAGGTATGTTGTAATCTAAACTAAATACATTTATGGTCTCTTTTATTATACCAACTTCTTTTAATAAGGATTTTACTCCTTCTTCTTCAGATATCAATATAATATATATATTATTCTTTTTTAAAGAATTGTTTTTCTTTATCATTATTTCTGTATGGATACCGAAATGTTCTTTTAAAATTTTAAAAACTAATCTCGCTATAGCTGCATTTTCGGTAGTTATTTTAAAATTAAATTGTTTATTAGTAAATAATAATGTACCACTTACCTTCATTATTGCTGATAATTCTGCTATGGCTTCTTGTTTATTTATTTCTATATGTTTACATACTTCATTTTTTACTTTCAATGAAAAAGACATAGTTCTCTACCTCTGCTTATTTTTATTTTCCTTTAATCTTTCTGACAAATAGAAGTACTCTATTATTTTCTTCTTATCATATAACAATTTCTTTTCCATTATAGTTTCTATCAATATGGAAGCAAGTTTTTCAGAATTGTGTCTTATCAATTCATTTTTAACTTTCAAGAAATTGCCTCCTATTACATCTACATTTAATTCTCTTATCTTTTCTTCATCAATTTTTACTAACTTAGATTTTTTTTTCTTATATTTTTCTTCTAACTCTTTATCTATTTGACCTACATTAACTATTACATAGTCCACCATTTTTCCATGACAATGTTTATTTATGGTTTTTATATGATCCGAAACAGTAAAATTATCTGTTTCTCCTGGTTGAGTCATTATATTTGATATATATATTTTAGGAGCTTTTGTCTTCTTTAAAGCCTCTTTTATATCCTTTATTAATAAATTAGGAATAACACTAGTATATAGGCTACCAGGGCCTAATATAATAGCATCTGCTTCCTTTATAGCTGTGACAGCCTCAGATAAAGCCTTAGCGTTTTCTGGTTCTATAAATACATTTTGTATTTTACTATTATGCTGTAGACTTTTCTCTGGTATATTAGATTCTCCCTCTACTATCATATTGTTTTCTAGCTTAGCTTTTAACACTATATTTTCTAAAGTTACTGGTACAACTTTTCCTGTAACAGCTAAAACAGAACTAACCTTTTGAACTGCTTCTTCAAAATTATTAGATATTCCATCCATAGCAGCTAAAAATAAATTACCAAAGCTTTGGTTTTTAAGTCTTCCGTCTGTAAACCTATATTGTAAAAGTTCCTCCATTAAAGGTTCTGTATCTGATAGAGATAATATACAATTTCTTATATCTCCTGGGGGTAACATGCCTAAATCTTCTCTTAATTCACCAGAACCCCCACCATCATCTGCAACTGTAACAATAGCTGTTATATTGGATGTATAATATTTAAGTCCTCTTAACATGGTAGATAAACCGGTTCCTCCACCTATAGCGACTATTTTAGGACCTTTAACTAATAGTCTCTTCTCATATATCAAATTTTCTAGTTTCTTAGAGTCTAAAGATATATTTAAATATCCTTTATTCACTAAGGCTATTATTGATTTCATTCCTTGAGTTACAGATATATATAGTACAAATACTCCAGAACCTATTAGAAATACATAAAAAGCTATATAATAATTGCTATAAAATCTGTTTCTAACAAATTCTAACATACCAAACACTATTAAAAGGATACCCATAATAGCTAACAATACCCATCGTTTAACTTTTATACCAGGCCTTAACCAGTCTATAAGCTTCATAGCTTTTTACCGCCTTTATGAATATCTTCATTTATGTCTCTATGATCTATATTTACTTTATGTCCCTTTAACTTTAATCCTTCATATATAGCGTTAGCAATAGCTACTGAACGATGTCTACCTCCAGTACAACCTATAGAAATTATTAATTGTCTTTTACCCTCTTTAAAATAATTTGGTATCAAAAAGTCTAACATATCCTCTAATCTATTTACAAACTTATTTGTCACATCAAAGCTCATTACATAATCACTTACTTTTTTATCTTTACCTGAATATTCTTTAAGTTCTTTTATATAGTAAGGATTAGGTAAAAATCTTACATCAAATACTAAATCAGAATCTAAAGGAATTCCATACTTAAATCCAAAAGATAATACAGTTATAATAAGTTGGTTTTCTATTTGATCCTGTTCTCCATATATTTCATTTATAGCTTCTCTAAGCTCTCTAGTTGCAAGTTCTGAAGTGTTTATTATATTATCTGCCCTATCTTTTACTTCACGCAATCTATTTCTTTCCATAGATATACCATTTAAAATTCTTCCATCCGGTGACAAGGGATGCTTTCTTCTAGATTCTTTAAATCTCTTTATAAGAACTTCATCGGAAGCATCTAAGAATAAAATCTCGTATTTATATCCCTCTTCTTTTAAATATTTTAAACTTTCAAATAGGTCATCGAAAAATTTCCCACCTCTTATATCTATAACTAAAGCTATTTTTTTAATCTTACCCTCTGTTTGATAACAAGCTTCTGCAAACTTAGGTATTAATGTTGGTGGTAAATTATCCACACAGAAGAATCCTAAATCTTCTAAACTTCTTATAGCCTGAGTTTTTCCTGCTCCTGATAGTCCTGTAACTATAACAAACCTCATCTTTTACCTCCCTTTAAAATTAAGGAATATTATTTTATGTTTTATTTAATTATATCATATACCTATTTAACAATAAACTAGGGAAGCCATTTGTTAAGACTTCCCTTATTGCTCATATTTTAATTGTTTTCCTCTCCAATTATTCTAACTTCTGTATGAAGATCTACTTCAAATTTTTCTTTAACCTTATTTTGTACAAATTCTATAAGATTTAATATGTCCCCTGCAGTAGCGCCTCCCTTATTTATTATAAAACCAGAATGTTTTTCTGAAACCTGAGCTCCCCCTATAGATTTACCTTTTAAACCTGTATCTTCTATAAGTTTTGCTGCAAAATGTCCTTCCGGTCTTTTAAAAGTACTACCTGCTGATGGATATTCTAAAGGTTGTTTTTCTGTTCTTCTTCTATTTAAATCCATTATTCTATTTTTTATAGTATCATATTCACTATTATGTAATCTGAAAGTTACTTCTAAAACAATATAGTGATACTTTTGAATAGCACTCATTCTATATCCTAAATCTAACTGTTCTTTGTCTAGTAAAAATACATTTCCATCTTTATCTATAACCTTAGCACTTTCTATAACTTGAGATATTTCTCCATTATAAGCACCAGCATTCATCGTAACTGCTCCGCCTACGCTACCTGGTATACCACAAGCAAACTCCAGTCCACCTAAATTACTTTTTAAGGCTTCATTACAAATATTAGTTAAAGGAGCTCCACTTTGAGCCATTACTCTATCTCCTTCTACTTTTATATCGCCTAATTTTGAAAACTTAATAACTACACCTCTTAATCCACCATCTCTTACCAATAAATTTGAACCATTCCCTATTATATAATAAGGTATACTACTATTTTTACATAAAGCAATACTATCCTTTACTTGTTCTAAAGTTGTAGGTGTAATTAATAAATCTGCTGGTCCCCCAACTTTAAATGAAGTATGATTTTTCATGGGTTCATCTATTAAAACATTATTATTTCCAACTATATCTTGAAATTGCATGATAAAATTTTTATATTGGTTCATAACACATTCTCCTTGATTTTTTTATTACTAAATTAAATACCCTTATTAGTATAATGTATGCTTAGCCCTTAATCAAGATTTAAATCCTTTAACTTTCCTTTATTCTTTAAATATTTTAATATTTTATTCTCTTCATTATTTATAATAAGATCCTCTGGCATACCTACCTCTTTAAGCATATTATCAGCTTTAGGGAATCTTCCTATTTGAAAAGAAACATGTGAATCACTACCTACTATAATATTTACTTTATGCTTTTTACATAAATTTGCCACCTTTTTGCATGTTTCTTCACTGCCCTTTCTAGAACCAAAAGAGCCGTTATTTATTTCTATTAATACATTTTTTTCTTTAGCCTTCTTTACTACTACTTCTTCATTTATTGGAAAGGAAGGATTTCCAATATGCCCTAATATATCTACATAAGGATTTTCCATAACATTAATTAATGCCTCTGTATTTTCTTCTCTGCTACCAGGTCTTACACAAACATCATGTAAACTAGCTATGATTACATCTAATTTTTTTTGAGTAAAATCAGGAATATCTAGCATCCCTTTAAAATCTATAATATTAGCTTCGCAACCATGTAATAAAGTTACTCCCTTTAGTTTTCTAGGCATAACTCTAAAATTATTAAAATAAAATAAATTAGGTCCCCCTGGCATACTTGGCCCGTGATCCGTAGTTCCTAAAACTTTTAACCCTATATTAGAAGCCTCTTGTACATTTTCTAAAAATGTAGTGTATGCATGACCACTTACTATTGTATGTGTATGTGTATCTACTAAATATTTCATTTTAACCCTTCTCTCAATAATTTTATACTTTTTGCTTAAGCACCATTTCTTATAAATTTCTATTCAAAAAATTTAAGTACACTTTCAGCTGACTTTTTATCCATAGATGGTATGCTCAAAAGTTCTTCATAGGTGGCTTTTTTTATGTTATCTATGCTTTTAAAATTAAAAAGTAAATCTTTTTTTCTTTTTTCTCCTATATTAGGGATATCATCTAACAAAGAATGAAAACTATTTTTTCCTCTTAAACTCCTATGATAACTTATGGCAAATCTATGAACTTCATCTTGCACTCTAGTGATAAACTTCATAACACTTCCATATTTATTTATAATTATTTCCTCTCCATTATAAATTAAACCTCTAGTTCTATGTTTATTATCCTTAACCATACCACAAACAGGTATATTTATATTAAAGCTATTTAAAACCTCTAGTGCAATATTTACTTGTCCTTTACCACCATCCATTAATATTAAATCTGGAAAAACAGAAAACTTTCCTGAACTAAAATTTAACTTTCTATCCTGTATAGCCTTTATCTCACTTAATCCATGCTGAAATCTTCTAGTCAGTATTTCTTTCATACTTTTGTAATCATCAGCACCCTTTACTGTATTTATCTTAAATCTTCTATAATCACTAGGTTTTGCTCTGCCTTTTTCAAAAACTACCATGCTTCCCACAGAATCAAATCCTTGTATATTAGATATATCAAAAGCTTCTATTCTTATAGGTTCTTCTTTTAGGTTTAATATATTTTTTAAATCCTTTAAAACATTATCATATAAAGCTTTCTCTTGTAAATATTTCAATTTAAAATTTTCTAATGTGGTTCTAGCATTTTTTTGAACTAAATCTAATATATTCTTTTTTTCTCCTTTTATTGGTACTTTAATTGTAGATTTATTTTCCTTTTTTAATGTCAGCCATTGTTCTAATAATTCTCTATCTTCTACATCAGGAACATATATAATCTTAGGAATATAAGCAGTACCACCATAAAATTCTTTTAAGAAATTAGAAATCAAAGTAGAAGAATTAGTATCAAAAGTATCTTCTATAATAAAATGTTCTCTTCCTACTATTTTGCCGTTTCTTAAAAAGAATACTTGAAAACATGTATCCTTTTCATCACTATATAATGATATGTAATCTTCATTATCAAAATTATTCAAAATTATTTTTTGTTTTTCCCCTATTTTTTCTATGACATTTATTTTATCTCTTAACATTGCTGCTTTTTCAAATTCTAAATTTTCCGCTGCTTTTTCCATGTTTATTTTAAAATTTTCTACTATATCTAGCTGTTTTCCTGATAATAATTTTATAACATCATCTATAATTTCTCTATAGTCACTTTTATTTATGTACTGAGCACATGGAGCTTTGCATAGCCCTATTTGATAATTTAAGCAGGGCCTTATAGGTTTAGCACCCTCTACTATATTTTTTTTGCAAGTTCTTATTGGAAACGTCTTTTTTATTAATTCTATAATATCCTTAACAGAATTCCCATCTACATAGGGACCAAAATACTTACTTCCGTCCTTTGTAACCTTCCTTGTAGAAATTACTCTAGGAAAATCCTCGGATAATGTAACCTTTATAAAAGGATAATGTTTATCATCCTTTAAAAGTATATTATATTTTGGTCTATATTTTTTTATTAAATTACATTCTAATATTAAAGCTTCCATTTCTGAGTCTGTAATTATATACTCAAATTCTTCTATATTTTTCACCATAGCCTTAACTTTTTCAGAATGTTTTTGTGATTTTTGAAAATATTGCCTTACTCTATTTTTTAATACTTTTGCTTTTCCTACATAAATAATTTCCCCTAAATTATTTTTCATTAGATATACTCCAGGTTTATCTGGCAGATTTTTTAATTGATATTCTAAATCAAACACTTAATCACTCCTATTATTTGGGAAAAATTATTGGTAACTTATATATTGTTAATATTAAAACTGAAGTAGTTAATATAGCCTCTATTAATGTTGCTATTTTAGAATTACTTTTATAGGTTAAAGGAAATTTAAATTTTTTTTTGCTAAAGGGATACAAAAGTGGAACCCCTCTATTAGTGGCCATATCACATAAAATATGGCTACCATAACCAATAAAGAGATAATATACCATATAATGTATATTATACATATTTCCTAAATAGCCTGCTATAAATGCAAATATAATCATACCAAATAGACTGTGGGTAAGACCATTCCTATGAGAAGATATAGCTATTACTATTAGCATTATAGCTAAAGCCTTTAGGGCTGGTTCTCTTGTATAAAGATAGTCATACCAAAATACCAAGACACCACTACAACTATAGAAAGCTATTTTTGAAGCTTTATTTTTAAAAAGTAGTATATATTTATTGAATATACTCTTTGGGTGATCTATATCTGGAAGTAAAGAGGATATAAAAACTACAAGCAAACCTAAATAACTAAAGTTTCCTGGCAATCTACTATATATAGATAAAAACACCGCTATCCCTACTCCCGCATGTGTTTTACCTTTCATAAAATTCTCCTCTATTTAAATATTTTTAATTTTTTTATTTAATTCTTTTCTTTATTTCTTATATTATATCATTAAATTGCACTTTTTTGCCCTTTATTTGCAATTTTCGAGTAAATTTAATGGTTTTAAGAAAAAATTTTAAAATTAAATAAACCTTGTGAATTACACAAGATTTATTTAATAAAATTATATTTTGTTTTCTATGGCATTGACTATTTGACTATCAATTATATCTGCCGCATTTAACAATACATCCTCTATTGTTTTAGGCTGAAAGTTACCAAATTCTCCATGATGAGATAATATAGAATAACAAATGTCATCTAACTCCTCCTCATCTAAAACTTTTCCAACTTCACTATTTATTTCATTTATATAGGAAGCTCCCATAACTAAATGGTCCATTTTTATGGACTTTCTTCTTATTATACCTTCATAATCATATTCTTTAATTTTCATTATGTCATGAACAATGGCTTTAAGCATTAATCTATCTTTATTTATAGAATCCTTTGCGCTCATATAAAATGGATTTGTTATATAGTCAGATATTATATTTTCTATGGTTTTCATAACTCCTACTGTATGAAGAAATAATCCACCTCTTTTGTTACCATGAAATTTTTCTGCGGCCACACAGGTTATAAATTCATTCCATCTTTTCTCATCATATCCCATAGCTCCAGTAGCTGCTATAGCTATTTTTTTATATTTATCTTCTAAACTATTTATAGTTTCATTAAAATAATTTATTAAATTTTTAGGTATATTATATTCTGGTACAAAATCAGAATAATTTATATTTCCCTTAAATCCATTTATAACTGGATTTCTTATCTGCATGTTACCATTAAATGTAGCAGCTACTCCCTTTACGGATACAATAGAATTTATCTCTAATAAATTATTTAAATGTTCATATTTATCCCATACTGGAAAAGCTATTGTTCCTGTATTATCTTGTAATATAAGCAGTAGATATGGACTACCATCTTTTTTATAATTTGTCCTTTTATCATTAACTAAGGCATTAAATTCTACTACTTGACCACTGTTTTCACTAATTATATCTGCAATTTTCATATGACTTTATCCTTCACCCCTATTTTATTATTTACTTAAAGCTGCGCTCATTACTTGTGAGGCTATACTAGCTGCAGCTATACCACCTTGGCCTCCGTTTTCTACAATTACTGCTATAGCTACTTCAGGATTATCATAAGGTGCAAAACCTACAAACCAGGAATGGGCTGCCTTGCCTTTACTGGATTCATTATGATCCGCTGTTCCAGTCTTTCCAGCAACTTGAATGCCTTCTATACTAGCATTTCTACCACTACCCTCATTTACAACGCCTCTCATAAAGTCTTTAACTATTCTAGCATTGTTTTTACTTACTATTTCTCCATTAGATTCTGGTGGAATTGTTCTTATTAACTCGCCTTTACTATTTAAAACTTCTCTTACTAAATAAGGCTTCATCATAACTCCATCATTAGCAACTGTAGCTCCAATTAAAGCCATCTCCATAGGAGTTACTAATACAGAGCTTTGACCTATTCCACTTTGAGCTATACTTCCCTTTTCATAGCTCTTTAAAGATGGGAACTTACTACTTTCTATGGCTATACCATCTGTAGGAACTTCTTTATTAAAATAAAATTTTTCTGAAGTCCCCTTTAGTCTTGAATTACCTAGCTCTAACGCCAAACTACCAAACACTACATTACTTGAATGAACAAATGCACCTTTTAAATCAAGGCCTCCATAGGCTGCCCCACCATAATTACCTAAGGTATATCCTCCCCCTAAATCCAAACTACCATTATCTTGAAATGTTCTATTCATTACACCGGACATATTCTCTAAGGCACTTAAAGCAGTTACTATTTTAAAAGTAGATCCTGGGGGGTACAATCCTGCTGTAGCCCTATTTATTAGAGGAATATTCTTATCCTTATTTATACTTCCCCATATTTCATCTAATTTATTAGGATCATAGGATGGCTTAGATACCATTCCTAATACTTCTCCTGTTTTTGGATTTAATACAACTACTGATCCTTTATTGTCCCCTAAGGCATCATAAGCAGCCTTTTGAACTTTATAGTCTAATGTTGTTTTTAAATTATGTCCTACCTTTTGTTCCAACTTACCTTTATTTTTAAAGAAAGTTGTCAAATCATCCTTTATATCTGTTGACATTAGTTCCTTGTCATACTTTTTTTCTAACCCTGTTAGTCCATATTTTACATTAACATATCCTAACACATGGGCAAACATAGAATTACCAGTATATTCTCTTTTTTGCAATTCACTGTTTACTCTCTCACTCTTAGTTAGTGCTTTCATATTTCTATCATATATAGTTCCTCTTAATACTTCATTTCTTTTTACCCATAATCTCCTATTATAAGTACTATCTACTATTTTAGGCCCAACTACTATTTCAAAATAGGTTATATAGGTTATAAGTCCCATAAAGCATATTAAAAAAACTAATAAAACTTTTTTTATATTATTTGAAATATCCTTCATAATTTTATCTACCCTCTTCTGATATCTTTTGCAATATACCTAAACAAATATAAATACTCATCATGGAACTTCCTCCACGACTTACTAGAGGCAATGTTATACCAGTAAGAGGAATCATGTTTATAACTCCACCTACTATTACTAATACTTGAGAAGCTATCATAGCACTATACCCTACTGCTAAAAGTCTTGAAAAATTATTTTCTGCATGTACTGCTGCTCTCATACCTCTATAAAATAAAAGAAAATAAAATATTATTATGGCAAATCCCATTAATATTCCTAATTCTTCACATATAACTGCATATATGAAATCTGTAGTATTTACTGGCACATATTCTGGATGTCCAAGTCCTAATCCAGTTCCACTTAATCCTCCAGATGCTATAGAAAGCATAGATTGAACTATCTGATAACTTTTCCCACTAGCATAAGGCCATGGATTTTTCCATATAAGCACCCTTGTCTGAACATGATCAAACAATTTATAAGATATAACTGATCCTGCGCCAAACAATCCTAAACAAGTTAATACATATTTTAATTTAGAAGTAGCTATGTATAACATAGTTATAGATATACCAAAAAATATTAAAGCGGAACCCAAGTCTCTTTGCAATACCATAAATCCTAAACACATCATAACTACTACAGCTGGTTCTATTAACTTTATAAATTTACCATCATAATCTTTTAATGAAGCAGCTAAATAAGCTACTAAAAATATTTTTCCAAACTCTGATGGCTGAAAAGCAATACCACCTATATTTACCCAGTTCTTTGCTCCATATGTTTCTTTTCCAAATAAAGTTCCAAGACCCATAAATAAAATAGTAATTATTAAAAATAAATACTTGTATTTATCAAACCTTTTTAGATCTGGCAGTAAAACTACCATTAATATAAAAACTGTAACCCCAATAGCAAACCATATTATCTGCTTTATGGAAGTACTTACATCTATTCTGTAAAGCATAACTATGCCTATAACTGATAGTATACTAGAAAAAATAAACATATATTTATCTCCATCGGAGAAAAATTTTCTTATTATAAAATAGGAATATCCTATTAATAAACAAGTAACTGCAGCTATTATCATAGCTCCTTTATCAAAAGGTTGTTTTAATATAGCTAAATTGAAAAAGCATACTATACATAAAAAATAAGTATATCTTAAAAGTCTTTTTTCACCCTTTATAGAATCCATCCTTCTCACCATCCCACATTTCATGGATTTTATCTTATCCTATTACTTTAAAAACTGTACCACCTATTTTTATTAGATCTCCTGGTGATAAATGATTTTTCCCTGTAATGTTTTTATCATTTAATAAAGTTCCATTTGTACTATTTAAATCTTCTATTATATGTTGAGTATTTTTACTATAAATTTTTGCATGATGTCCTGAAACGTAAGGATCATCTAATATTAATACATTATCTGGTTTTCTTCCTATGGTTATATCTCCTCTAATAGGTATGACGGCACCTTTTCTTAATTCAGATTTATTTATAGCATGTATTATTTCTAAACCAAAGGTTCTTCTACCAGTAGGTCTTCTTTTTTTATTTCCGCCTTTCATATCTTTATACATTATTTTCAAAGCCCAAAATATTATAATATATACTACACCTATTATAACTATTTTGAAAATCAGACTTAATTTACTTAAATCCATACTCTCACCTTCTTTACCTTCCCTGTTGGTATATTATGCTAAAATATTTGTATTTAAAGGACTAGCACCTATATGTTTATATGCTAGTCCCAAATAAATTATAACATCTTTTTTAAATATTGTCCTGTATATGAGTTACTAGCTCTTGAAATTTTTTCTGGGGTTCCCTCTGCTATTATAGTTCCTCCCTTTTCTCCACCTTCTGGCCCTAGATCTATTAAATAATCCGCATTTTTTATAACATCTAGATTATGCTCTATAACCACTACGGTATTACCTGAATTTGTTAATCTTTGTAATATACTTATTAACTTATTTACATCTTCCATATGAAGTCCAGTAGTAGGCTCATCTAATATATAGAGAGTTTTTCCTGTACTTCTTTTAGATAACTCATAAGCTAATTTTATTCGTTGAGCTTCGCCCCCTGAAAGTTGTGTAGAGGATTGGCCTAGTCTTATATAACTTAAGCCTACATCCATAAGAGTTTGAAGCTTATTTTTTATACGTGGAATATTTTCAAAAAAGTTTAAAGCCTCTTCTACAGTCATATTTAATACATCTGATATATTCTTACCCTTATATTTTACTTCTAAAGTTTCTCTATTATATCTTTTACCCTTACAAATTTCACAGGGAACATATACATCAGATAAAAATTGCATTTCAATTTTTATAATTCCATCTCCGCTACAAGCCTCACATCTTCCACCTTTAACATTAAAACTAAACCTTCCTGGTTTATATCCTCGCATTTTAGCTTCCTTAGTATTTGAAAAGACTTCTCTTATAATATCAAATACTCCTGTATAGGTGGCAGGATTGGATCTTGGAGTTCTACCTATAGGGCTCTGATCTATATTTATAACCTTATCTACATTTTCTATACCAGTAATTTCCTTATGTTTCCCTGGATTATCCTTTGAATTATTTAACTTTTTATGAATACCTTTATATAATATTCCATTAACTAGAGTACTTTTACCTGAACCAGAAACCCCTGTTACACAAGTAAATAATCCTATAGGGAATTTAGCACTTACGTTTTTCAAATTATTTTCTTTAGCTCCCTTTATGGATATATATTTACCTTCACCCTTTCGTCTTTCTTCAGGTACTGATATTGTTCTAACTCCCTTTATATATTGTCCTGTTATAGACTTTTCAGTATTCATTATATCCTCTAAAGTTCCCGCTGCCACTACTTCTCCGCCATGTTCACCGGCACCTGGGCCTATATCAACAATATAGTCTGCTTCTCTTATGGTATCTTCGTCATGTTCTACAACTACTAAAGTATTCCCTAAATCCCTTAAATTTTTTAATGTTTTTATAAGTCTATCATTATCTCTTTGGTGAAGTCCTATACTAGGTTCATCTAATATATATAAAACTCCCACTAAACTAGATCCTATTTGTGTAGCCAATCTTATTCTTTGAGATTCTCCTCCTGATAAAGTTGATGCATTTCTAGATAATGTAAGATAATCTAAACCTACATCTATTAAAAATTTTAATCTACTACGAATCTCTTTTAGTATTTGATTACTTATTATTTCATCTTTTTTAGATAGCTCTAAAGATTCTATAAAATCTAGTTCTTTTTTTATAGACATACTGCAAAACTCAAATATATTTTTATGTGCCACTGTAACGGATAGTGCTTCATCATGAAGTCTTGCCCCCTTACATTTTGGACAAGGATTGTCACTCATATATCTTTCAATATCTCTTTTTATATAATCAGAATTAGTTTCTATGTATCTTCTTCTAAGATTATTTATAACACCTTCATAAGCATGATTTAATTCCATAGTTCTATTTTCTTTTTTATAATTTACCTTTATTCTTTCTCCATCTAGTCCATATAAAATAATCTTTACTATTTTAGGATCCAATTTTTCTATAGGAGTATTTAAATCAAATTTATACTCCTTTGACAAAGCTTTTAATATACTAAAAGTCCATGAATCTTCTTTTAAACTACCACTACCTAAGGGAACTATTGCTCCTTCTACTATACTCTTACTTTTATTTGGTACAACTAAGTCCTCATCTATTTCCATTAGAGTACCTAATCCATCACATTTATCACATTTTCCATAAGGAGAATTAAAAGAAAACATTCTAGGAGCTATTTCTCCTATACTTATATTGCAATCTACACAAGCAAATTTTTCACTAAAAAGTATATCTTCTTCTCCCACAACATTTATTATTACTATTCCTTCTGATAACTTTAATGCAGTTTCCATAGAATCTGCAAGTCTACTTTCTATGCCTTCTTTAACTACTAATCTATCTACTACAGCCTCTATTGTATGTTTTTTATTTTTTTCTAACTTTATTTCTTCCTCTTCTAGATCTACTATATTTCCATCTATTCTAGCTCTTACATATCCTGATTTTATTATGTTTTCTATGGTCTTAATGTGCTCACCTTTTCTTCCACTTATGATGGGAGATAATACTTGTATTTTAGTTCTTTCCGCCATAGTCATTATTTTATCTACCATTTGATCTACTGTTTGCTGAGTTATTTCTTTTCCACATTTAGGGCAATGAGGTTTGCCGATTTTTGCGTATAATAATCTTAAATAATCATATATTTCTGTCACAGTTCCAACGGTTGAACGTGGATTTCTATTAGTGGTTTTTTGATCAATAGATATAGCCGGTGATAACCCTTCTATATAATCTACTTCTGGTTTATCCATTTGTCCTAAAAACTGTCTGGCATAGGCAGATAAAGATTCTACATATCTTCTCTGTCCCTCTGCATATAAAGTGTCAAAAGCTAATGAGGATTTACCAGAACCAGATAGGCCTGTAAACACTATATATTTATCTCTTGGCAACTGAAGATCTATATTTTTTAAATTATTAACCTTAGCACCTTTAATAATAATTTTATCCTTCATTATTTGTTATTACACTCCTTAAAATTCTGTTTCTTTATCTTTTTTTAATTTGTATATTACATCTCTCAAATGAGCTGCTTTTTCAAACTGTAAATTTTGTGCTGCCTCTCTCATTTCTTTTTCGTATTGTTCTATTAATTTATCTATATCATTATTATAAGATTTTAATGCTTCATTTAAATTGTCATATTCTTCTCTTTCCTCTGCTATATCGCTTATTTGAATTACTTCTCTTATATCTTTTATTATAGTTTTAGGAACAATTCCATGTTTTTCATTATATTCCATTTGTATTTTTCTTCTTCTATTGGTTTCTTCTATAGTCTTTTCCATGGATTTAGTTATAACATCTCCATACATAATTACCTTACTTTCAGAGTTTCTTGCTGCCCTTCCAACGGTCTGTATAAGAGAGGTTTCTGATCTTAAAAATCCCTCTTTATCTGCATCTAATATTGTAACTAAAGCCACTTCTGGTATATCCAATCCTTCTCTTAGTAAGTTTATTCCTACTAAAACATGAAATTCTCCTTTTCTAAGATCATGTATTATCTTCATTCTTTCTATAGTATCTATATCTGAATGTAAGTATCTAGTTTTTATTCCCATCTCTTTTAAATAATCTGTCAAGTCTTCTGCCATTTTTTTTGTTAATGTAGTTACTAAAATTCTAAATCCTCTTTTAATTGTTTCCTGTATGTTAGCATATAAGTCATCTATCTGCCCCTTCACTGGTTTAACAATTATTTCGGGATCTAGAAGTCCTGTAGGTCTTATAACTTGTTCTGCTATATTAGTAGAATGTTCTAATTCATATTTTGCTGGTGTAGCACTTACAAAAACTACTTGATTTAATTTATTTTCAAACTCATTAAAAGTAAGAGGCCTATTATCATAAGCACAAGGCAGCCTAAATCCATATTCCACTAGGGAATCTTTTCTTGATTTATCCCCTGCTTGCATAGCTTTTACTTGTGGAAGAGTTACATGACTTTCATCTATAAAAAGAAGAAAATCATCAGGAAAATAATCTAATAATGTCTGAGGTGATGTTCCCTTAGCTCTTCCATCTAATACTCTCGAATAATTTTCTATGCCTGTACAATATCCAACTTCTCTCATCATTTCTATATCAAAATTAGTTCTTTGTTTCAACCTTTGAGCTTCTAATATTTTATCTTGTGATACTAGCTCTTTCACTCTTTCTTCTAGTTCTTCTTCTATACTTTTTATAGCAATTTCTAGTCTATCCTTTGAAGTTGCAAAGTGGGAAGCTGGGAATATTGATACATGTTTCAATTTAGTTATGGTTTCTCCTGTTAATGAATCAAATTCCTTTATTCTATCTATTTCATCCCCAAAAAATTCAACCCTTATTGCCTTATTGCTAGATGCAGCAGGGAAAATATCTAACACATCACCCTTAACTCTAAAGGTACCTCTAGAAAAATCAATATCATTTCTTTCATATTGTATCTCTACTAACTTTTTAATAATTTCATCTCTATCTTTTTCCATTCCTTCTCTTAAAGATATCGTTAATTTTTTATACTCTTCTGGATTACCAAGTCCATATATACAGGACACAGAAGCTACAATTATTACATCTCTTCTCTCAAATAAAGCTGCTGTAGCTGAATGTCTCAATTTATCTATTTCATCATTTATAGATGCATCCTTTTCTATGTATGTATCACTTTGAGCTACATATGCTTCTGGTTGATAATAATCATAATAAGATACAAAATATTCCACTGAGCTATTAGGGAAAAAATCTCTAAATTCTGAGCATAGCTGAGCTGCTAATGTTTTATTATGAGCTAAAACTAAAGTAGGTTTTTGAACCTTTTCTATAATATTTGCCATAGTAAAAGTTTTACCTGATCCTGTTACACCTATTAACGTTTGAAATTTTTCCCCATTTTCTATACCTTTAGCAATAGCTTTTATAGCTTTAGGCTGATCTCCTGTAGGATTAAATTTTGAAATTACCTTAAACTGGCTCATCTTATTCATCCTTATCTTTGTTTTTAATTTTTTCTAATATATCTTGAAATTTTTCACTCTTAACCTTTATTACAGATGTATTTTTAGGTACATTTTTAGGTACAAATACAATACCTAGTTTTTCGTAAGAAGTTAACATACGATAATTTACAGTCTTTAATCTTCCTACATCATTTTTTATCTTAAAAGATATATGTCCATACATTTGTCCTATAGATTTAACTATGTCTTCCTCACTATCTATCTCTTTATCATTTACTTGTAATAATAAATCTCCACTTTTTATCCCCATTTTATTTGCTACAGAATCTTTTGCTACATCTAATACCATAATGCCTTCTTCTGTGCTTATATATCTAGGCTCTCCTTTTAATTCAAAATATTTTTGTATATATAGCATAGCCTCATGACCTACTGGAGCAAAAATTAATACAACTACTTTAAGTAATGTATTCATAACTGCTAATCTTGAAAGCATAAAAAGTATTAAACTATATATTACTATATATAATCCTGATATAATTTTTTTTTCTTTTCTAGTTTTAGTAAAAGTAACAGCATTATACCCAATTATTCCATAAAAAGATGTTAATGCTATAACAGCCGCATTAAGTACACTTAATGGTAAGCCTGTTTTTAATAAAGGCCACCAATTAGGCATAGGTGCTCCACCTTGACTAATATTTGAAAGAGCTTGATTGTTAATCATAAGCATAAAAGCTATTGGTAATATCCAATATCTTTGAAGTACAAATCCTCCTATTATCTTATCCTCTCTATTTGTAAAAACAGGAACATATCCCCTATCTCCATCTATCATAACTAATATACCCTCAACTAAGTGTAATATAGCAACCATTGACATTAAGGCTGGTATATCTATATTAACAAAATTTAATTGTGGCATATTTAATAATTTAGCCATATTTAAAAGTATTAAGCTAACCATGCCCAATGCAGCTCCAGAGTAGGAAAAGCATATAAATCTAGGATTAAAGATCATAAAAAACATAGATATTAAAAATATTAAATAAATAGCTGAATCTTCTCTAAAAAATATTCCTAAATAGGACATAATTAAACTAGCCGCAGTTCCTGCAAATATTCCTAATACTACTTCAGATATTGTTAATTCAAAGGCTGTAGTTACCTTTTGTCCTATTATCATTTTTTGCATTATGATAGTTTTTCTATTTTTTCTATATAAAATCAATGATAATAATAACAAAACTATTACTGAATAAGGCTCTATCAAAAGATATGCTACTGCCTTTAATGTAATTAGTAATATGTCCATTAAAAATAATTCCCCTCTCCATAACTATGGTTTAGTTAGAAAATCTAACTAAACCATCTATTAAAAATATAAAGATTAAATACAATATTATTTTATCTTTGATTTTGCAATATTTAAAGCTTTATTAAATTGAGGATCTACTTTTCTATCATATTCTTTCTTTCTTAACTCTTCTGGATAATCGATTTCCATATCTGGAGTTATTCCTTTATGATTTATGTTTATACCTTTAGGTGAATAATATTTTGAAATTGTAACTTTAAGAGCTGTATTATCACCGGTCTCTATTATAGTTTGAACTACACCCTTTCCAAAAGTTTTCTTTCCTATGGATGTAGCTGCATTATAGTCTTTCATAGCTCCTAAGAATACCTCTGAAGCACTTGCAGAGCCTTCATCTACTAATATAGTTACTGGAAATCCTATAAAATCTCCACCTTTAGATTTATATTCTTTCTTGTTCTCATATTTATCTATAGTTGATACTACAACTTTTCCCTTTTCTATAAAATTAGAAGCCATATTAATACATTCATCTAATAATCCTCCTGGATTTCCTCTTAAGTCTAATAATAAAGATTTCATACCCTTATCTTGTAAATTATCTAAAGCATTTTTAAAGTTTTTTGAAGTGTGTTCATCAAACATACTTACTTGTATATATCCTATATTATTATCAATCATTTCTGATTTTATAGTAGGTATATCTATTTTTTTTCTTTTTAATGTTACTTCAAAACTACCTTTTTCTTTTCTATACAATTGTAATTTAACATCTGTACCTTCTTTTCCTTTCATTATGGAAACAGCTTTTTCTAATTCCTTCCCTGTTACTGTTGTGTTATTAACCTTTTGAATTTCATCCTTTGGGAGTATTCCCGCCTCTTTAGCTGGAGATCCTTCAAAAGTAGAAGCTACAATTATTTTATCATCTTTAGCTTGTATTTGTATTCCTACGCCACTATAATTACCTTCTGTTTGAGCATTAAACTCTTTGTACTCTTTAGCATTCATAAATACAGTATAAGGATCATTTAAAGATTCTGTCATTCCTTTTACTGCACCTTCTGCCATCTTACTTTCATCTATTTTACCATCGTAATACTTATATATTTGATTTCTTATTAAAAACATCTTTTGATATTTTAATATATCTTTATATTGGTCTGCTCCAATTATAACCTTGCCATTAGGCAAATATAAAGAAACCAAATTTGTACCTAAAAACGTAAAAATATTTGTTACTAATACTATAACTACTGTCCATATAATCCATTTTTTATTTTTTTTCAAATTACCCACCTCTTTGTTTAGCCTTAATATATATTAGTAATATATAAGTATTATATATTAAATAATACATTATTACAGAAAATAAAAAATTAATTTTAAATTAATTTTTTTATTTATAAAACTAGCATGCACCATTTATAAGAAAATATTTAACATATTTCTTATATTGTGCATGCTCTCTTATTTTAATGTTTACTAATATATAATAATTATACTGATAAAAATTTTCTTATAGATAGTATACTTCCTACAGCTCCTATCACTATTCCAACTAGAACAAATATCCATAGTATACTTGATAAAACGTAACTTGGATTTAATAAATTTACAAATATTAATCCAGCTGATGCCTTAGTGTATACTCCTTTATATCCATAATATAATAGTAAAATAGCAATGATAGCTCCTAATATACCTATGATAATTCCTTCAAATACAAAGGGCCATCTAATAAACCAATCGGTAGCTCCTATATATTTCATTATTCCTATTTCTCTTTTTCTTGAATATACTGTGATCTTTATAGTATTTCCTATTAAGAATAAAGATACTCCTATTAGTATTAAAAACAATACTAATCCCATCCATTTTAGTGTGTTTGTTATTTTAGTTATTTTATCAACTATTTCTTTACCATCTTTTATTTGGTCTATTCCCTCCATATTTTTTATAGACCCTACTACTTTTGAAACTAATTCTGGTTTTTCTACCCTTACTATAATTGAATTCGGTAATGGATTTTCTTTTTCCAAACCTTCTGCTAAAGACTTATTATCTTCTCCTAATTGCTTCTTAAATTTATTTAATGCATCTTTTTTACTTTCATAGGATACCTTTTCTACCCCTGTTATAGAATTTATTTTATCTTTTATAGCTTTTTCTTGTTCTGTCTTTATATTGTCTTTTAATACTATTGTTGCTTCTACTTTTGATTCAACTTCTGTAACAGCTTGTTTTACATTCATTATGGAAAGAAGAAATACTCCTAATATAAATAAGGTAGCTGCTACAGTAGCTATAGAAGCTGTACTTAAGGTTTTATGCCTTCTTAATCCCTTTATAGAATCTACAACAAAATATTTTAATGTACTAATCTTCATATCCGTATACACCTCTTTCTGTATCTCTAACTACTGTTCCTTTTTCTATAGCTATAACTCTTTTTCTCATTTTATCAACTATATCCTTTGCATGAGTTGCCATAACTATAGTTGTCCCAGCATGGTTTATATCATTTAATATATCCATTATGCCAAGAGATGTTTCTGGGTCTAAATTTCCTGTAGGCTCATCAGCTATTAATATTGATGGATTATTTACTATAGCTCTAGCTAAGGATATTCTTTGCTGCTCTCCACCTGAAAGTTCATGTGGAAAAGCTTTATATTTATTTGAAAGACCTACTAATGATAAAACCATAGGAACTTTTTTTCTAATTTCTCTATGATTAGCTTCAATTGCTCTCATAGCAAAAGCTACATTTTCGTATACATTTAATGATGGTATTAATCTAAAGTCTTGAAAAACTACTCCAATTTTTCTTCTGTAATGTGGTATTTGTTTTCTAGAAAGTGCTGTTACATCTGTACCATCTACAAGTAGTTTACCTGAAGTAGGTTCTATTTCTCTTAGTAAAAGTTTTATAAAAGTTGATTTACCAGCACCACTAGGTCCAACTAAGAACACAAATTCTCCTTTTTCAATATCTAAGTTTATATCTGATAGTGCATACTTATTTCCGTTGTATATCTTGCTTATATTTCTAAATTCAATCATGAATACCTCTCCTTATTCTGAGTTTTTGCTTCATTTTACTTTAAACAATTCTAACTATCAACATTATATCACAATAAAAGTAAAAATTAAAAACTAAATTATTGTAAAATATAAAAAGATGTTTGTAAATAATACAAACATCTTCCTATAATTTACTAAGCTTCTTCAATTATATCTTTAAAACCTTCTCCTAGAACCTCATGAGCATCACTTACAGTTATAAAGGCTTTACTATCCACTTCCTTTATATGTTGTTTTAATTTTATGAATTCTTTTCTACTTAAAACCGTATAGAGGATATAAGTAGCTTCATCGCTATATACACCTTTACCATGAAATAATGTGCAGCCTCTTTCAAGTTTTTGTATTATAAACTCGCTTATTTCTTTATTTTTTTTACTTATTATCATTATTTGCTTTGACATATTAAGTCCTTCTATCACTGCATCTATAGTAAATCCATTTATAACCACGCACAAAAGAGCATACATACCCTTTTCTACTCCAAAGGATGCCGCTGCAAAAAGAGTTACTAAAAAGTCTACCATCAACAAAGCTTTTCCTATTTCTATATGAAAAAATTTATTTATAATTTTTGCTAATATATCCGTCCCCCCAGTAGAAGCATTTTGATTAAACACTATGCCCATTCCAATAGCTGATATAAAAACTCCAAATAATGAAGCCAAAAGTAAGTCATTTGTAACGGCCTTTCCACCCATAAGATCTAATTTTTCTAATATCCATATAATAGCTGCTAACGTACATCCAGAATAAATTGTTTTTGCACCAAACTTATTTCCTATAACTATAAATGCTATTGTGTACAAAAAAACTTCCATTATTAACATAAGTAGACCTACTGGTAATGAAGGAAAAAAACTATTTATAATTATAGCAATTCCTGTAGTTCCTCCTGCCGCTATATTGTTAGGTTGAAAGAAAAAAACTACTGATGTAGCTACTAAGAAAACTCCAATAGTTATAAATAAGTACTCTTTAAATCTATTATTTTTCATAAAAACCCCCCTATTTTATTTTTATATATAATTTTCACATGAAATTACACCTTCTGTAAAAAGGTGTAATAAATCAAATATATGCATAAATAATTATTATTCCAATTTAAAATATTAATCTAATAATCATTTAATTATAATTCTTAAAAATAAGCGCTGAACTGTATACGATATCATCAATGAAAATATGCTCATTAATAATATTACAAAGGATAAATTTAATTTTTTAAAATAGCTTTTCCATTGTTTTTCATGATGCAGCGGTCTTAAAAGTTCCTCTTTAGTAAAAGATATACCTGCTATAGCCATACCAAAAATAGCTACATATTGAGATACTCTACATCCCCATAAAAATATAACATAAAAGGATCTATTAGGAAATATAACACCTATGAAGCAACCTATTGCAAAGCTTACAAAAAATAGATAAAAGGATAATTTTAAACTATATAATATATCCTTTAAATAATATTTCATATCATATCCTTCCTTTAATTTTAGCAATACAAAAGGGAAGGTAAGGTACCAACCCTTTTTAATAAAAAATCACTATTTTAATTTTAATCCTTTTTTTACAGCCTTTACTATATCTTCTGATATTAATTCATATTTTTTTAATAGCTCTGCAGGTTTACCACTTTCACCAAAGGTATCCTTTATTCCTACTCTTAAAACTGGTGCTGGATGATTTTCACTTAAAACTTCACATACAGCTGATCCTAATCCACCTATTATGCTATGTTCTTCTGCTGTAATTACTACTCCAGTTTTCCTTGCAGCATCTACAATAATATCTTTATCTATAGGTTTTATGGTATGTATGTTTATAACATTTACCTTTATACCCTCTTCAGCTAATATATTATAAGCTTGTAGGGCTGCATCTACCATTATTCCTGTAGCTATTATAGTAGCTTCTTTTCCTTCTCTTAACTTTATTCCTTTTCCTATTTCAAATTTATACTCTTTGTTATCATTTATAACTGGAACTCCTGATCTTCCTAATCTTACATAACATGGTCCATTATATTCTGCTACAGCTCTTATAGCCGCTTCTGTTTCTACTGCATCACTTGGGCAAATAACAGTCATATTTGGTATACTTCTCATTAATGATATATCTTCAACAGATTGATGAGAAGCTCCATCTTCTCCTACTGTAACTCCTGCATGTGTTGCGCATACTTTAACATTTAAGTTTGGATAACATATTGAATTTCTTATTTGTTCAAAAGCTCTTCCTGTAGCAAACATTGCAAATGTACTAGCAAAAGGAATTTTACCACAAGTTGATAGTCCTGCAGCTATTCCCATCATATTACCTTCTGCTATACCTACGTTTATAAATCTTTCTGGACAAACTTTTTTAAAGTCAGCAGTTTTAGTAGATTTTGAAAGGTCTGCATCCAAAACCACTACCTTTGAATTTTCTTCTGCTAATTTAGCTAATGTTTTTCCGTATGCTTCTCTTGTAGCTATTTTAACTCCCATTATTTGTCACCTCCGATTTCACATATAGCTTTTTCACATTCTTCTACACTTGGTGCTTTACCATGCCATCCAGCTTCATTTTCCATAAAAGAAACACCTTTACCCTTTATAGTTTTACATACTATCATAGTTGGTCTTTCTTTAGTATTTTTTGCGCTTTCTATAGCATTTAATATAGCATTAAAATCATGACCATCTATTTCTATAACATTCCAATTAAAAGCTTTAAATTTATCTGCTATAGGTTCTGCTGACATAACTTCACTACAAGGACCATCTATTTGTAATCCATTATAGTCTACAAAAGCAGTCAAATTATCTAATTTGTAATGAGCTGCTGCCATAGTTGCTTCCCAAACTTGTCCTTCCTCTAATTCTCCGTCCCCAAGTAGGGCATATACCCTGTAATCTCTTTCATCAAGTTTTCCCGCTAAAGCCATGCCTACTGCTGTTGATATTCCTTGACCTAAAGAACCTGTTGACATATCTACACCTGGAACATCATTCATATTTGGATGACCTTGTAATATTGATCCGATTTTTCTTAAAGTTTTTAGCTCTTCTGGATTAAAAAATCCTCTTCTTGCTAAAGTACTATATAATACTGGAGCAGCATGCCCTTTAGAAAGAACAAATCTGTCCCTATTTAAATCCCTAGGATTAGTAGGGTCTACATTCATATCATTAAAATATAAAGCAGTCAATATCTCTACTGCTGATAAAGAACCTCCTGGATGTCCAGAAGCAGATTCAGTTAACATTGAAACTATGTCTTTTCTAATAACTTTAGCTATATCTTGTAGCTCTTCTATGTTCTTCTTCATATTTTTACCTCCAAGTATTTTTTAATTACCCTTATTTACTATATTATTGTAACATAAAAATTAATTTTAATATATAGGTGCAAAAAGCTATATATTAAACCAGTATTTTGGGCTATATATAAATATATTAACAAACTATAACTTTCTTATGTATATATTCTTAATTAATCAAAAATATTTTTTATAATTATCTTCTTTATTCTATTAAAATATAATATAAAATCAAAAAAAGATAAGGGTAAAAAACCCTTATCCTATTTAATTCAAAGCCATACTAACTAAAATAGCAGTATCAACTTTTTTCATATCTTCATCTGTCATATGACCTATTTTTTCTTTTAATCTTCTCTTATCTAAAGTCCTTATTTGTTCTAGCAATACTACTGAATCTTTATTTAATCCATAATCCTCTGAGGATATTTCTACATGGGTTGGTAGTTTAGCCTTATTTATTTGTGAAGTTATTGCTGCAATTATTACTGTGGGACTATATTTATTTCCTACATTATTTTGTATAACTATAACCGGCCTTATTCCGCCTTGCTCTGAACCTACTACAGGACTTAGATCAGCATAAAATATATCTCCTCTTTTTACTATCTGTTGTGTCATTTGGAAAATCACTCTCCGAAAGCATAGCTTCATAGTTTTTTAAATCTTTTACATCTTGTTCAAATCCCTGTTCTGCATAGTCTCTATTTATATTTGCCATTTCTATATAACCTTTTTTCATTTCATCCAATTTTATTTGCTTTTTTCTCTCCTCAATATATAGTATTATAGCTTCCCTAAAAAATTCACTTCTTTTTTGGGAATCTTTTTTTATTATTTCATTTATTTCATTATAAAGTGTATTGGGAAGATTTATAACTACCTTCTTTTTATCCGCCATAAAATAATACCTCCTAATAAGGCTATGTAATACCTATAATTTAATTATAAAGTTTTAGGAATTTCAATGTCAAAGTTTATTTTAATACAATTATGTATTATTATGTAAATTGCATATAAATATGCTTTTATATAAATTTTATATGTAATTTACTACATTTATAATTTTACCATCTTTCTTATATACTCTAGGCACTCTCTTATTTACATTACATATAACTTCGTAACTTATAGTGCCTATTTCTGATGCTATATCCTCTGCAGTATAACTTACTCCACTCTCTTCTCCCATAATTGTAACCACATCTCCAACTTTTAAATCTTCTATAGAGGTTACATCTATCATACATTGATCCATACAGACTCTTCCTATCACTGGAGCAAGTTTACCATTAACTATGACTTTTCCTTTATTGCTTAATAATCTATTATATCCATCTGCATAGCCTATAGGTAAAGTAGCTATTATGCTTTCTTTCTCTGTTTTGAAAGTTCTGCCATAGCTTATATATTCTCCTGAAGATACTTTTTTTATGTGTACTATACTAGTTTTTAAAGACATTACTGGTTTTAACTTTGTATTATTTGTTAATACATAATTAGATGGATAATATCCATACATTATAATACCTGCTCTTACTGCATCTAAGTGAGTACTTTCTAAATCTATTATAGCTGCGCTATTAGCAATATGCTTTATAGGTACCTGAATATTTTTCTCTTCTAATTTATTTATAAATTGATTATACTTATTCATTTGATACAGTGTATAATCTTTGTCTAACTCGTCTGCAGAAGAAAAATGAGAAAACACTCCTTCTATTTTAATATTAGGCAACTTACTTATTTTATATACATTTTCTACACTTTCTTTTGTAGGTAAAAAACCAATTCTCCCCATACCCGTATCTACTACTATATGTATTTTTAATATTTTTCTTTTTAGCACCGCTATTCTGGATAGTTCTAAAGCATCGTTATAAGAATATACAGATTGTTCTATATCATTATCTAAAAGCATATCCCCTAAAGCCCATGGTGTATAACCTAGTATCATAATGGGCTCCTTTACTCCACTCATTCTAAGCTCCATAGCCTCACTTAAAACTGCTACTGCTAACCTACTTACTCCATTTGCTAAAAGAGTAGGGGCTATCTCCATGGCTCCATGTCCATATGCATTAGCCTTTATAACCCCTATTATTTCTTTATTTCCACATATTTTTTTTATTTCTTTTAAGTTATGCTGTAAATTATCTAGATCAATTTCTGCCCATACTGCTCTTAAATTTCTAAACAAAATCTTCCCTGCTTTCTAAAATAAATTTTATAAGCTATCTGGATTAAATAATTTTTTATCCAAATTACTATTTGGTATAAAATTTGTATAATTTATAACTGCACTTTCATTATTTTTACTATCATATATTATTAATTTTTTAGGAATATTTTTTTCATCTTCTACAAATAATTCCGCTTTTACTGCATTCCTGTTATTTCCTGGTATAGTTAATGTTATAACCTCATATTTAGAGTTTCCTTCATCTCTTAAATCAACTTTTATCTCCTCATTAGTATATAAAAGACAAATATACTCCCCTATAAATGTTAATCTATAAAATTTATCAAACTCTTTATCTTTATTATACTTTACTCCATTAGCCAAATCCTTAACAAATATTTTATTATTTGTGTATAATAATATTCTATCTTTATTTAATTCAAATCTATAGCCTAATTCCTTATTATAAAATTGCTTTCCTTTATACTGAATTGTTTGTTTTTTGTTTTTTATATTTATATCTACATCACAACTATAACTTTCCAAATTTTTCAAATAATCTATACTATCTCCGTACTCACTATTTTTATTGAAATGTATAAATAAAAATGTAGCTAAAACTATTGCGATAGCTGAACATAATACAAATAATTTTTTCATGTAAGGCCTCCTAAATATTCGCTTCTTATTTCATTAATAATATTATTCTTATTTTCATTTATATATTACTAGGTCCTTACAAAATACTTTTATATTACTTAAAATAAGCCTCATTAAATTAGTTGTATTCTTTAATCTAATTATACATTTCACCTACACTATTAGAAAATTTTTAAGCTGAATAACATATTAATTTGATTGTATATTCTGTAATTCCTTTATAGCAAAAGGTATATAGTCTAATACATGAGTGGCATTTACACAAAACATTTTTAAAGATAATTTTTCACCACAGTACCCATGCAAATATGCTGCAAGGCAAGTAGCTTCTACGAGATTATATCCCTGAGCTATAAAAGATACTATTATTCCTGTTAAGCAGTCTCCCATACCTCCAGATGCCATAGCACTATTACCTGTAGAATTTACAAATACTTCTTCCCCATTTGTAATTATGGTATTGTATCCTTTTAAAAGTAATATAATTTTATTCTCTTTAGCAAATTCTTTAGCTAATTTCAATCTATTTTTTTTAATATAATCTATGCCATAACCTGTTATTCTTGAAAATTCGCCCAAATGTGGAGTTAAAACTATTTTGCCTTTTGCATTTTTTATTATGTCTAAATTGTTTTCTAAAACATTTATACCATCAGCATCTATAACCATGGTTCCATTATAATCCCTTATTATTTTTCTTAACAGTTCCTCTGTGTTATTATTTTTACCCATGCCTGGACCTATTGCTATACAATTGCTTTTTTTCATAATATTTTTAACGTCTTCATAATTCTCATAATTTATAGTCATAGCTTCCTCTAATTTAGAGCTTAGTATATTTTGAATATCATTAGATGTAGCCAAAGTTACAAGTCCTGTTCCACTTTTAACTGCTGCTTCTGTGCATAGGTAAGCTGCTCCTGAGAATCCTTTACTTCCAGCTATAAGTAATACCTTCCCAAAATCGCCCTTATGTGCATATTTATTTCTTTCTTTAAAATTATTTTTAAACATATACTTATCAATAATATAAGAATCATTAGAAAATAAATCTAAAACTTCCCTAGGAATTCCTATGCTTTCAATAATAATATTTCCTAAATATTTATCCCTATCATAAGTTAAAAATCCTTCTTTGTACATTTCAAAAGAAACTGTTATATTGGCCTCTATACAAACCCCTTCTACTTCACCTGTATTAGCATTTAATCCAGAAGGTATATCTATAGCCAGTGTACTTTTACTATTTTCATTTATTACAGATATAGTATCCTTATATATTCCCTCTATTTTTCTACTAAGTCCTATACCAAAAATAGCATCCACAGTCATATCACTTTTGATTATACTATCTCTTAAATAATCTAAATCTTCATAATCCCTTATAGTCTTAATATTTAAATTCATATTTTTTAATATATTATAATTTATTTCAAAATCCTTAGTACTACTTTTACTCTTCTCAATTATAAATACTTCTACTTCTTTATTTGAACAATATAAATGTCTTGCTACAGCTAATCCATCTCCCCCATTGTTACCTTTTCCACAGACTATAACAAATCTATTATTTAATTGTAAGTCTATATTAGATACAACCTTTAATGCTGCATTTTCCATTAGCACAATACTCGGTATACCTATATTTTCTATAGAATAATTGTCCACTTTTCTAAAATTTTCTGAAGAAGTTATTCTCATATAAATACCTCCAATAAAGCATAAGCTATAGCATACTCTTTTTCATGGGATATGCTCAAATGAAATTTATGGGATTTTGATATTTTTCTTATTATATCTTCAGCTTTTGGTTTTAAAATAACCTGTGGTTTCCCTAGTTCATCATTTGTTATTTCTATATCTTTAAAATTAAAATCTCTAATTCCAGTGCCTAAAGCCTTAGATACAGCCTCCTTTGCTGCAAATCTTCCTGCTATAAACTCTAGCTTAAAATTTTTCTTTTCCCAAAGGTCCATCTCATCTTTGGTAAATAATTTATTTGTAAAGTTTTTATTTCTAGTTATGGCTTTTTCTATTCTTCTAATTTCAATAATATCTGTTCCAATACCGTAGATCAAATTATCATCACTTCCTTAAGTTATATTATATAACAAACTATTTATAAGTAAAAAAAGACAAATTTAATAATTTGTTTGTTTCATAATAAAAATAAAGGATAAATAGTTAAAATCTATTACTATTTATCCTTATAAATTATATATAATTATTTCATTTACACATAGAAGATGCATTTTTTAATACATTTTCATAATCAACTACATATTCATCTGCATACTCTCCAATTATGTCTATGAGATGAATAGGTGAAACTGTTTGTTCATAAAGCATTTTTAGTAAATTATGTACTTTATATCTATGAGGACTTATATGTCTTATGTTATTGCTTTCCGAATTTGTAAGTTGCTCTTTTTGAAAATCCTTTCTTATTATTTCTATCCCATAGGATTGAACTTTTATGTCTTCCTCTTGCCAAGAAATATACAAATCACTTTTTATAAGTTTGTAATAATATATATACTCCTTGTCTTCTAAGTTTTGACCTTTAATAAGATTTTCCAATACCACTTCCATAATACTATCCCCCTGCCAACAAAATAACTTTATTAATATGCTAACATAGGTTGCACACAAAAATATGTCATTTAATGAAATGTATTTAGTATTTTCTTATTATTTAAATTGACAATTTAGTATTTTAATTTTCATTTATGATATATTTTTTTCTTATTCGCAATATGAATAACCAATTATAGGAATTTTCAGACTTCTTAATGATATTTATTGTCGAAATTTAAACTAAAAATATATTTTAAATTCATCTTATTGAAATTAAAACCTAATATTGGTACTATTTTAATTGTTTAAATTAATTATTATTACTTCCAATAAAAAAGAATAACACAATTTTACTTTATTTCTATAAAGTTTATTTTGTGTTATCATTTTACTGGTAATATATTTAATTATTATCCTATATTTTCCTCAGCTACTTTTGTAACACTTTTAAATTTAGGCAACCCTACAATTATAGCTATTAATGCACATATACCCATTAAATATGGATAATAAAGATATTGCATTATAGCAAAAGGTGATATCTTAGCAATTCCTGCTGCTGCTAACAATTGAGCACCATAAGGAATTATTCCTTGGCAAAAGCATGAAAATGTATCTAGTAAACTGGCACTTTTTCTTGGATCTACATCATATTTATCTGCTATATCTTTAGCTATTGGTCCAGCCATTACTATAGCTATAGTATTATTAGCTGTACATATATCAACAACACTCACTAACAAAGCAATACCTAGTTCTGCACCTCTTTTGCTCTTTACTTTACTTTTTATTAAATTTAATAGGAAATCTATTCCCCCATTATATTTTATTACCTCTACCATTCCACCTATTATCAAAGATATTATAACTAACTCTGTCATTCCACCAATCCCTTTGCCTATGGACTGGAATAAGCCTACTATATTAAATGTTCCAAAATATAAACCTATAACCGCTGAAAAAACAATTCCACCGCATAGTATAATTATTACGTTGCCACCAAGCAATGCTGCTACTAAAACAGATAGGTAAGGTAAAACTTTTACCAATGAATAAGAATAATTTTCATCTAGTACAGTACCTTTATTAGCTGTTATTACACTAAATATTATTGCTGTTATTATTGCCGCTGGCAATACAATAAAGAAATTGGTTTTAAATTTATCTTTTAAATCGCAACCTTGAGTTCTAGATGCCGCTATAGTAGTATCAGATATCATAGATAAATTATCTCCAAACATAGCTCCACTTATAACAGCTCCTACTGTTAATCCCAAAATTATTCCTGTTTTTTGTGATATTCCCACTGCCATGGGTGCTAGAGCTACTATAGTTCCCATAGAGCTTCCTATAGATAAGGATATAAAACAAGCTATAACAAAAACTCCTGCTATTAATATATTACTTGGAAGTATGCTAAGCCCTAAATTAACTGTTGAATCTACAGCGCCTATATCTTTGGCAACCTGTGCAAAAGCACCTGCTAATATAAATATTAAACACATCAAAATTATATTTGAATCACCTGATCCCTCACAAAATACATCTATTTTTTTTGATAAAGTTTCTTTTCTGTTCATTAATAATGAACTCATAGCTGCTATTAAAAACGGTACACTCATAGGTACAGCATAAAAATCCCTTGATATAACTCCAATGAAAACATAAACTACTAAAAATATTAATAATGGTAACAGTGCTATTGGACTTCCTTTACTAATTTCTCTTCTTTCCAATATTATCCCTCCTATTTTTATATAACAAATATATTATTTTCTATATATTCTATTTTGTTCTTATCCTCTAAAGTTTTTTATTACATATAAATAAAAAAACTTCTTGCAGATAACACAAGAAGTTCATTTCCTCTATATCTTATCTACCAGGTTTAACCTGCTGGAATTAGCACCGTTTAAGGTAATAAAATACCTTAGTGGTTGCCGGGTTTCATAGGGCCAGTCCCTCCACCTCTCTGGATAAGAATCCGTATTTAATTTAATAATAATTATATATTAAAAAATTTGTTTAATCAATACATTTTTATAAATAATTTTTGTTTTTTAAATCTTTTTCTCTACTTGACACTAATAATGCATTTATTTCTCCTCCTGTAATAACTATTATGGATGTTAAGTATAACCACACTAAAAAAACAATAACCGCTCCTATACTACCATACAATCTAGAGTAATTATTAAAATTATCTACATAAAAAGAAAAGCCCATAGAAGCAATTATCCAAGCTATTGTAGCAAATATAGATCCAGGTAATACATCTCTCCATCTTAATCTTTTACTAGGAGTATAGTAATATAATGCAGCTAATATAAATATAGTTACTCCTATCATTATTGTATATCTTATTAAATTCCATATCCTATTAAACTCCCATGAAAAGCCTAGCTTATAAACTAAAGTCCTGCCTATAGTCCTTCCAAATACTAATAAAAAAATGCTCATAACAAGTACAAATGCCATACCTAATGTACAAAAAATAGTCATGATTTGAACTTTTACAAAGGATCTTCTTTCTTTTACATCATAAGCCTTATTTAATCCTCTTACTACAGCTCTAAAACCAGCTGAAGCAGTCCAAATAGTAAATATTATACTGAAAGAAAGTAAATTTCCATTTTGAGTATAAATAATTTCTTCTATAGTATTTTTTAATAATAAATAAGCATTGCTTGGTATTATCTCTTTTAATCCTAATAATAAGTCTTCACTATGTATAGGCAAGTATCCTATTAATGTTATTACAAACATTAAAAAAGGAAATACTGATATAATCAAAGCATAGGCCAACTGTGAGGATAATGCTAATACTTCATCCTCTAAAAATCTGTTTGTTAATTCTTTTATACCCTTAGGTATAATTTTAAAAAGATTTTTATTCAAAGCACTAACTCCTTTTAGTATTTTTAATACAATTATATACTATATAAAGTAATATTAGTTAGTATATTTAAAAATTAAAGATTTATTTCAAAAATATACAATAAAAATGATCCTCTAAATATAGCTTTAATTATAAAATTGAAAAGCTACGAATTGCTAATATGATATTTACCAATTCATAGCTCTTTGTTATTTCATAGTTAATTGTTTTATAAGTGCGTGAAATTACTTTATCTATCTAAAATTTATTTTTATATAACACATTGAAATTCTGTTAACTATTCAGCACAATATATACACTCATATTGTCCATTTTTTACAGAAAATAATTTTTCTATATCTTCTGCCAATATATTATTTAAATTATCCTCATAATTAAATTTAACCCCTATACCACAATTAGAGCTTAACTTCCTAGGCACTGGTATAGTTTGATTATTTATATTTAATTTATTCAAAAATCTACTATACTTTATAGCACCAGAATGAGTAAAAAAACTTGCTATATATTCCATAATCATTACTTCCTTGCAGATAAAATAAAGTCATCTTCTTTTTCTTCTATAGTAACTTTATAACCAGAATTTTTCATAAATCTTTCTACATTCCCTCTAGCAGTCATATTATCTACAATTACATTAATACCTTCTTTATTGTTTGCCAAAGCTTTTTTAGTCATAAGAACCGGTTGTGGACAAGATACTCCTCTAGCATCAATTTGAACCAACACTAACATCCCCCTTCACTTTTACTTTTTCATTTTTTTCTATATTTATATATGAAATAGCACAAACTAATATAAAGCCTATTATTACAGCTATTTTACCATTTGCTGTAGCCCCCTTTGGACTAGCTGCTAAACTAAAATTATGACAAAATGCAGCTCCCACTAACATGCCTAAAACTGTTATAACTGAATCTATATTTCCTTCTGCTGAAAGTATAAGTTGTCTCATAGGACATCCTCCTAAAAGTACAGATCCCCAACCAGCAAGAACCATACCTAGAAAATTCCATAAAGCATTTGTATGGGCAACAGGCTGTCCTACAAATCCTAGTTTAAACTTTCCTATAATTAAATTTCCTATAAGGGCAAATACAAATATGGATACAAATCCTGAAATTAAATAATTATCTTTAAACATTATTAAATCTCTAATTCCGCCTACCATACATAATCTTGTTCTTTGAGCTAAAATCCCTACAATTAATCCTGCTATCAATGCAATTGCTATAGGAGCATGTGCTGCACCAGGCCCTTTTTTACTAAAGAATATAAAAGCTGGTGATGCAACTAATAATATAAATAAACCTATATTTACTATTAGAAATAAATATCCTTCTGATTTATTTAATTTATAATTTCTTTTTAAACTAAATCCTTTGTTTAAGAATGCAATACCAATAATTATACCCACAGCAAAACCTATAAGTCCCATTATTGCATTTAAGTCTCCTCCTGCAAGTCTTAAAACCATCCTTAAAGGACATCCTAAAAACATTAAAGCTCCTACCATAACTATAAAGCCTAAACTAAATCTGATAAAGGGTGATGATCCGCCTCTAGCATCAAATTCATTTTTAGAAAGAGCCATTATAAAAGCCCCTATAACCATTCCTATAATTTCTGGTCTTATATATTGAACTATAGGTGCTCTATGTAGTCCTACAGCTCCTGCTATATCTCTTACAAAACATGCAATACAAAACCCCATATTTACAGGATTACCAAAATAAACTAAAAGTACTGCTATAATTCCTACCACAGCACCAGTAAATATAATGCCTTTTTTACTGTCCATTATTTACAGCCTCCTTTTTATTTGTTAATATTAAAATTAAATTAATGTTATATGCCAATTTCATTTTAACAAATATTTCATATTTAGTTAAATAAGTCTTTTCTATAGAAAAGAAAATAACTATAGTAAAATTTTATAATTATGATTTTATATAATTTTTTAATATAGGGGTGAAAATAATTATGAATGGTATTTATTTAGACAATAGTGCAACTTCTTTCCCTAAAGCACCTAATGTGGGGGAAAACATGCTAAATTATATAAAAAATATAGGATGTAATGTGAATAGAGGGGTTTATACTTCTTCTTTAGCTGCTGAAAATATAGTATTTGAAACAAGAGAATTGATATGTTCTTTATTTAATTTTAATAAACCAGAGAACGTTGTATTTGCTAAAAATATAACTGAAAGTTTAAACTTATTAATTAAAGGTTTATTACAAACCGGAGACCATGTTATTGTTTCTTCTATGGAACATAATGCAGTTATGCGACCCTTAAACTCCTTAATTAAAAATGGTATAGAAATTTCTAAAGTTTCCTGTGATATATTTGGACAACTTAATGTTAATCATATAACAAAAAAAATAAAGTCTAATACTAAAGCTGTTATTATGACTAATTCTTCTAATGTATGTGGAACTATATTGCCTTTAGAAGAAATAGGTAAATTGTGTAAAAAAAACAATCTAATTTTTATAATAGACTCTGCTCAAACCGCTGGATTTTTAAATATTGATTTTGAAAAAACAAGAGCAGATGCAATAGCATTTACTGGGCATAAAGGTCTTTTAGGTCCACAGGGTATTGGAGGGTTTGTAATAAAAGACTCTTTAATTCCTAAAGTTCACCCTTTTATTGAAGGTGGTACAGGAAGCCTTTCAGAATATGAGACTCAACCAAACTATATGCCAGACAAGTATGAAAGCGGTACTATGAATATACCTGGAATTTATGGACTAAATGCAGCCTTAAAATATATAAAACAAAAGTCCTTAAGTTATATTAGAGAAAAAGAATTGTTTTTAACAAAACTTTTTATAGAAGATATTCTAAATTTAGATGATGTAAGATTAGTTGGATTAAATGATATAAATAACAGAACCTCTGTAGTTTCTTTAGATTTTAGTAAAATAGATAATGCTGAAGTTTCTTTAGATTTATCTAATAGATATAATATAATGACCAGATGCGGATTGCACTGTGCTCCTTCTGCTCATAAAACATTGAATACATTTCCACAGGGCACTGTTCGATTTAGCTTTGGACATTTTAATACAAAGGAAGAAATTACCTATACTATAGACTCCTTAAATAAAATTATAAAAAAATATAAATAGTTAATCTTATAAAAAATAAAGGACTAGAATAAACTAATCCTTTATTTTTATACTTTTATTATGAGATTATTAAATTATACAACCTATTTGGTTATTCAAAATTTTTATAAAGTTACTTTTCATAAATAAGTTATACTGTAAATCTTTTGTGATTTCTTTCAAGGTATTTATAGACATACCTATATCTTCCTCTATAACTTCTAAGAAATTTTCTTCTTTTGAAATTTTTTCTATTATTTCTTTGCCACTAGAATATATACTAATATGAAATATTTTAGTCTTTTCTTCCCATTTCCTATTAAACTCTAAGCAATACTTTTTCAATTCATCTATAAGCTGGTATTCGCTTAATTCAGATAAATTATATGCTTTATTAATAAAATATTCTATTTCAATTATAGAACTTTCATTTTTACATAATGTTTTTATTTCTTCTAGCAATTCTTCTTTAAAAGCTATAGGAGTAACTATCTCGTCACTTGTATTATTTACATAACAAAAGAAAACTGTAGGTATAAATATATATTGTATGAACCCCAAAAGGGATTTTACATCTGGATATACAGCCCAATTATTATCAAAAATATTTTTTTCATAATCTATTATGGTAGTGTTAATAAAAAGAGATTTTTGGCTTATAGGTATATCTTTAAAATTTCCACTCCAGATGTTCTCTCTTTCTACCAGCAAATTTTCCCAATAGAAAAGATTATTATATTTGTTATCCATATGGCATACCTCTTGTATAAAGTTTGTATTAAATAATTTTTGTGTTACACATAAATTTTATATAGTTTTTAAATTGATGTATAAAGTTAGTTTTAAGTTGTGTGTTATTTTTTAATTGTGTATAAAGTTAGTTTTAAGTTGTGTGTTATTTTTAATTGTGTACAAAGTCCTTTTTAAGCTGTGTGTTATTTTTAATTGTGTATAAAGTTGTTTTTAAGTTGTGTGTTATTTCTAATATTAATTTGTTCTTTTCTATTTAGAATATAATTCTACTACTAGAGTTTCATTTGCATCTATTGGTATTTCATCTCTTTCAGGTTCTTTAATTAATACACCTGAAAATTTATCATAATCCTTTTCTATATATGGTAGAGTAAATTTTTTTAAAGCTAAGAAATTATCAGCAAACTCATCATTTTTTCTATACTTCTCCCTTAGAGTTATTACATCTCCTGTTTTTACTCCATAGGATGGTATGTTGACTTTGCTACCATTAACTAATATATGTCCATGATTCACCATTTGTCTAGCTTGTCTTATAGAATTAGCAAATCCTATTCTATATACTATATTGTCTAATCTACATTCTAGGCTTCTTAGTAAAACGTCTCCAGTTCTTTCTTTACTTTTCATAGCTTTTTTAACATATCTTAAAAATTGCTTTTCTAAAACTCCATAGTAGGATCTTATCTTTTGTTTCTCTAAAAGTTGTTTACCATAATTTGATAATTTTTTACCTTCCCTACTGTTTTCTCTTGTGGCTCTTTTCATAGCCTTAGGATGTCCATAAATATTTACTCCCAATCTTCTAGATAACTTAAATCTTGGATCTCTTATCTTAGCCATTTCTTCCTCCTAATACTATATTCTTAGCCGCGATAATAGTTTTTGTAAAAACTACTTATATTATGCCACATACTGAAAATGATTTTCAATATCCCCTTTGTATTTTTTGAATATAAATTTAGTTTTTAAGTACCCTTATTCATTTTATTATATATCTAACTTTCAACTTTCTTTAATACACATACACTAATAAAAATCTTCAAATTATTTCCTTTAGTATAATTGCAATGGATCTATACATATGGTATACTTTTCCTAATATTCAAACAATAATAACATTGTTTGAAATCTATATCCATATCTTTTTAAATCACTATCCTTATTTTAAAATGCAATTTTAATATTTACTAATATCATATATATTTTTAAAATTAATTACATATTATTATATAATAATTAATAATTGTATTAATTTAATATTAATCACTTAAATATATAAAAAGGAGGAGAATATCAATGAAAAAATTAGGATTAATACCCAAAATTATTATAGCCATTATTTTAGGTATTCTAATAGGAAGCTTTACACCTGTTCCTGTGGTACGCATATTTAGAACTTTTAGTTCCATATTTGGAGAATTTCTAGGATTTCTTATACCTTTAATAATTCTGGGATTCATTGTTGCTGGTATCGCTGAACTTGGACAAGGTGCTGGTAAGCTATTGGGAATTACTGTTGGTTTAGCTTATTTATTTACATTAATATCTGGGTTTTCTGCTTTATTAGTTGGTAAAACATTATTACCATCAATTATTACTAGTGCTACCCATGTAGAAAAAGCAAAAAAGGCTTTGGACCCTTTCTTTGAAGTCAAAATTCCACCAATGATGGACGTTATGACTGCACTTATATTTGCTTTTATATTAGGATTAGGTATTGCAAAAATACAAAATAAAACTTTAAAAGATGTAGCTGTGGGATTCCAAGAAATAATAACAAAAGTTATTGAAAATGTTGTTATACCGCTGCTTCCACTTCACATATTAGGTATATTCGCTAACTTAGCTTATACTGGTGAAGTATCAACTGTTTTAAAAGTATTCTGGAAGGTATTTATAATTATACTTATTTTACATTGGATTATACTAATTTTCCAATTCTCAGTAGGTGGATCTATTGCTGGTAAAAATCCTTTCAAATCATTAAAAATCCAAATTAAAGGATATCTTACTGCTTTAGGAACTCAATCTTCTGCTGCAACTATTCCTATTAATATTCAATGTTCAGAACAAATAGGAATTAGTAAAGGTATACGAGATTTTGTTATTCCTTTATGTGCAACTGTTCACTTGTCAGGAAGTACTATTACTTTAACTATATGTGCACTAGCTGTTATGATGTTAAACGGTATGCCTATAAGTATGTCTCAGATGGCTGGATTTATAGCTATGTTAGGTGTAACTATGGTAGCAGCTCCTGGTGTCCCTGGAGGTGCAGTAATGGCGGCTCTTGGCATACTTAAATCTATATTAGGCTTTAATGAAGCTTTACTTGGTTTAATGATTGCTCTATACATTGCTCAAGATAGCTTTGGTACTGCTTGCAATGTCTCTGGAGATCAAGCTGTAGCAATGATTGTAGATGCTATACAAAAAAAATGGAATAAAAATCACGAGAAAAAAGCTTAACTAAACAATTTATATAAGATAGGTGTATAAAAGTTTTTACTTCTATACACCTATTTTATTAATATAGTATAAGAACTCTATCCTACCCCTAAATTATTTCTTTAAAATATGAATAATTTTAAGCTTAGAAATAAATGATAAATGTAGGAGGTGTTTATTATGACAAATTTAACTCAAAAAGAACAATTACTTTTACAGGATCAAAAAAGTCATGAAGAATTGTGTATTAAAAAATACACAAATTATGCAAATCAATCAAATGATCCTCAACTAAAACAAATATTTTTAAACAATGCACAGGAGGAACAAGAGCATTTAAACAGCATAAATCAACTTTTAAGTGGTCAGATTCCAAATGTTAATTCACAGCAAAATAATCAACAACAACAAAACTCTCAAATGCAACCTGGTACAGGAACTGGGTTAGAAAGTAAAAATGATGCTGACTTATGCACTGACCTTTTAGCTACAGAAAAATATGTATCTTCAACTTATGATACAGCTATATTTGAATTTAGAGATCCTAATATTAGAAATGTTTTAAATCACATTCAAGAAGAAGAACAACAACATGGAGAGGCTATTTATAAATATATGGAAAGTAAAGGCATGTACAATCCTCAATAATTAAATTATATACTTATATGAATGAAATAAATAAAATAAAATTCTGTTAAAAACAACTATGTTTTTAACAGAATTTTATTTTACACTCTCTTTTTAGTTTTTATTATTTTTTTAAATATAATTCTATTTCATTCTGATTTAATTTTCTTATATTTCTACTATCTATAGGTATGTATTCTTTAGATTTTTATAAATTCTTGCCTCTATAGCTAATTTTTTTATTAATCCTCAATAGGATAGTATATATTTATATTAAATAATCCAGTTTCATAATTAACATTATATTCTTCAAAAGGATTCCCATTAATTTTATAATTATTATCTTGGATCCAATTTATTATGCTTTCATAAACATCTCCCTTTTCACCTATAGAATTAGCTGTTGAAGTTACATATCTTCCCTTTGGTATAATATGAATATTTAGTTTTCCTTCTTTTCGAGGTTCTATTGGAATACATATCTCAACATCTGCATTTTCAGGATCATATTCCTTTTCAAAATATTTTACTATATGCGGCCCTTTTATTCTTAATCCATTCTTATTTATTAATTCATAAAGAGAACCCACAACCTTTGCTATATCTTTAGTATTAATTGTGCATCTTTTACTTATTACATTTATATTATCTAATTGAGCAATTTCAACTTCATGTATTTTATAATTAAATTCCTTGCTTTTAATTACTTTATTTTCTTTTAACATTTTATATAAATTATCTTTCATTACTGTTAAGCGAGCTATTTCACTTTCTATAATCTTTAATCTCTTTTTTATAATTTCATGCCTATTTATATTACTATTAGCTATTATTTCTTTTATTTCTTCAAGAGCCAATCCATAACCTTTAAGTTTTATTATATTTTTAGCTAAACTAAGTTGCTCTTGCCCATAATATCTATAACCATTTTCTTCATTAATACAATACGGCTTTAATAAATCAATATCGTCATAATGTCTAAGGGTTCGTGTTGATACTTTTAATATTAATGCTAACTGTCCAATTGTGTACATATATTTATTCACCTCAAAATCATATAATTCATAGCAATCTTTATTTCCTTTGAAAGTTCTGGCACATATCCATATTGGAGAAATTTAAATATTAATTCAACTGTATTTTTTATCATATCCTCGAATTGTACTTTACCTTTTTCTTTATTTCCTTTTGCTGGAGAACCTATATAACCTTCTTCCATTCCACATTCTCTCCAACATCTTTCACCACTTTTTATAAATTCTTTCATATTCATATAAACAGGTTCTAAATTACTATAACATTCTTTCACTAATTCTGGATGTTTAAATAACATAAATGAAGTTTCTCTCACATCTGCATGTATTTCTCTTTCCATGTTTAAATCATTCTTTACAATTTTAACTTTCTCTTTTGCACTTTGTGAATATATTATACTACTTGCTACCTCTAAAACCTTAAGAGAACACTCTTTATTAAGTATATCTTTTGCATTTTCGATAACCTTTATATGCCCTAAATCTAAATGATGATTAACTATTACCATTTTTTTAAATCCTGCTCTACTAATTGACTCACCCAAATCTACGACTATATTTTCTATGGTTTTTGATTTAAATGATATAGTCCCTGGATAATTCATTACACATTCATTATAACCTATGGGAAACGATGGATGGATAATATAATTATATGCATTATTTTGTTTCTCAAGATTATCTATTACAGCTTTTAATAAATCCTTTGCTGAAATATAATCTGTGCCCAATGGTAAGTGCGGTCCATGTTCTTCAATTGGGCTTAATGCAACAAAAACAGCTGACTTATCTTTGTCAAGATTATGAATGTCTTTCCATGTTACTTTTTCCATATTAAATATTGACATTTAATCATCTCCTCGCTAAATATAATATTATTATTTTACGTTACGTGAAGGTCAATAATATTTATAAAATTAATTTCATAAAAAAAGAAAACCAGAAGTAATCTTCTGATTTTCTCTTCTTATTTTTTAATAACCTTTTTATACTTTAACAAGTTTATTTTCCTTGAATTATCTTTTTTGTAATGTAAATCTGTACTTATATTACCATAAATATGGTATGCACCAATTATAAGGATTTATTATTCCACATGCAATCCTTTTACCAGAATTTCCGGATGGTTGAGATCTATAATCATCTGGATTTTCATGAATAATTATAGACTTTCCGATAATATCTTGCACCTTAAATTTATTAGTAAAAAACCACATAATGGATTTTCCATTATTTGAAAACAAAACTGGAAAATCTCCTGCATGATTTCCATGTGGTTGATTTGTAGGATTCCAATGTTCACCTGCATCTTTAAATGGGTCTTCAGGTGATCCTACATTACAATTTCCAAATTGGTGAATATGAAATCCATGTGGTCCAATAGGAGCTTTTTCTCCTTTTGCAGGCTGATAATCTGGAAGTCCTGTAATGTTTACATATACTGCAGTACCACCAGGGACATCTTGAAATAATACAAATCCTTCAACTTTAGGGTATAAAGGACCCCCTTTTATGTAAGAAATAGCATTCTTACATATATATTTATTTCTCATACAATTCACTCCACTCCTGAAACTAATACATTCCATATTATATTATGTTATATGTACTTGGAGTGTTAAAAATAAAACCGGAAATTATTTATTAAAACTTTTTGTGGGGAAAAAATATATCTATTTTTAGGACTTACCTATTTAAGTAAGCGTAAAAAATAAAATTCCAGTAAAAATTTTATTTTTACTGGAATTTTCATGGAAAATCTCTGATTTCAAATTAGCAAACCATAAATAACTTTATAAAAAGCTTTTTTATTCAACTGTAACTGATTTAGCTAAGTTTCTTGGCTTATCTACATCACGATCTTTTAATATTGCTACATAATATGCTAATAATTGATGAGGTACTACTGCAATAATACTTTGTAATATATCATTTGTTCTTGGTATATAAATTACTCTATCCCCTACTTGCTCTGCTTCTTTATTTCCTTCTTGAGTTATAGCAATAACATGTGCTCCTCTTGATTTAACTTCTTTTATATTAGAAATACTTTTTTCAAATAAATCTGTTTGAGTCATTGTAGCTACTACTGGTGTATTTTCTTCAATAAGAGCTATAGTACCATGTTTTAATTCACCAGCAGCAAAAGCTTCTGCATGCATGTAAGATATTTCTTTTATCTTTAATGAACCTTCTAATGAAAGATTATAATCTAATCCTCTTCCTATATAAAATGCATGTTCATTGTCTTTTATCTCTTTTGCTATTTCTTTTATTTCATCATGTTGATCAAGTATTTTTTGTACTTTTTCAGGTATAAGTTTTAATTCATTTATTATATCATTATAAAATTCTTCAGTTATTGTTCCCCTTTTTATACCCATATCTAATGCAATCATATATAATGCTACAAGTTGAGTTGTATATGCTTTAGTTGATGCAACTGCTACTTCAGGTCCTGCCCAAGTATAAAATACATCATCTGCTTCTCTAGCTATAGAGGATCCTACAACATTAGTAATAGCTAAAACTCTAGCGCCTTTTTCTTTTCCTTCTCTTACAACTGCTAAAGTATCTGCTGTTTCTCCAGATTGACTTACAACAATAATTAATGTTTTGTCATCTATAAATGGATTTCTATATCTAAATTCTGAAGCTACATCTGTTTCTACAGCTATCTTTGCAAATCTTTCAATAGCATATCTTCCTGTTATTCCTGCATTGTATGCAGTTCCGCAAGCAACTATATAAACTTTATTTATTTCATCTAGATCTTCTTTTGTTAGTTTTATATCATCTAATTTTATTTTACCATTCTCATCTAATCTTCTAACTAAAGTTTCTTTTATACCATTTGGTTGTTCATTTATTTCTTTTATCATGAAGTGATCATATCCACCTTTAGAAGCTGCTTCTACATCCCACATTACATGGAAAGGTTCTTTTGTAATTTTTTCTTCTTTTTCATTGTAAATTGTTACTTTATTTTTTTCTAAAGTAACTACTTCTCCATTATCTAAGAAATACACATCTCTAGTATATTTTAAAATAGCTGGTACATCTGACGCAATAAAGTTTTCGTTTTCTCCAATTCCTACTATTAATGGACTATCTTTTCTTACAGCTACTAATTGTTCTGGGTTATCTTTGCAAACAACTCCTAATGCATAAGCCCCTCTTAATTTTTTTATAGCCTTAAATACTGCTTGTAGTAAATCCCCTTCATAATAATGGTCAACTAAATGGGCTATTACTTCAGTATCTGTTTCTGATTTAAATTTCACGCCTTCAGAAACCAACCATTCTTTTATTTCCATATAATTTTCAATTATACCATTATGAACTACTGCAATTGTTTCATCCATATTTAAATGTGGATGTGAATTCACATCAGATGGCACTCCATGAGTAGCCCATCTTGTATGACCTATTCCTATAGTTCCCTCCATAGGCTTACTTTCTAAATTTTCACTTAAAACATTTAATCTACCTTTGTACTTTTGGAATTCTATTTCCTTTCCATCATTAACAGCGATTCCTGCAGAATCATACCCTCTATACTCTAGCTTTGTTAATCCATCTACAATTACATCGCTTGCCTTTCTAAATCCTACATATCCTACTATTCCGCACATAAAAAAATCCTCCTTAGATTATATTAATAATTTAAGAAGAAAGTCCTCACTAAAGCTTTTTTGTAATTAGAATCACTTCTAACTTTTATTATAGCTTTTAGGGCTGTGAGATCCCATAGGATATCCGCCGAAATTTCGATACTCCTATATCCTCGTCAACTTAAGTGACACTCCAAATTTTCAATTTGGTCAGTGGAACTTACTCAGATTTTAATCTAAGTTTCCTCTATATACTCCAAACTTTCAATTTGACTAGTAGAGCTTACTCAGATGTCAAGCTGAATTTAATCTATTACTCCAAATTTTTAATTTGGCTAGTGGAACTTACTCAGCTGCTAATCTACTATAAGCACTTAAGTTCTGGCGCTTTCATAACTCTTTTAACTTTCTTCCTAATACATTATAGCATGTTCATTTTTATTTGTTAACTTAATTTTTTATGAATATTATATTATATTTTTATTCAATTTATAGTTATATTTAATTTTTTAAGGAAAATCCTCTTATAATTTTAATAATAGTTCTTCCTTACATTATAAATAGATATATAACAAAGACACTTAATGCTGTAGCTATAATAAGAAGCTCAAATTATATATTACTATTAAAATATTATTTTATGTTATACCTCATTAGTTTTTGTATTTTTACCATATTGCATTTCCCAGTCTTTTATAAAATTATCTACACTTAAATCTGTAGATGGATGATATATTAATTGCTTTATTAAATCTTCATTTACAGTTACACTATGAGCTCCCTTTAAGCAAGCATTATGGATTTGTTCTGTATTTTTAAAACTAGCAGCTAAAACCTTAGAATTAATATTATAAATTTCAAATATACTTACTATGTCAGAAACAACTTTAATGCCATCTGCCATTAAATTATCTATTCTATTTACATAAGGCGCTACAAATTCTGCTCCTGCCTTTGCTGCCATTAATGCTTGTTGAGCTGTAAATATTGCAGTAGCTGTGATCTTATATCCTTTTTTACTAAGTTCCTTCATAGCTTTTATACCTTGCTCAGTTACTGGTATTTTTATATACAAATTACCACCGATTTTTTCATTTAAATATATAGCTTCCTCTATCATCTCTTCTGTTTTAGATCCTACCACTTGAACATGAAGCATTTTTTCTTTGCCTATGATGTTTCTTATTTCTTTTAGTATACATATAAAATCTTTTTTTTCTTTTGATATTATAGTAGGATTAGTTGTAACTCCATCTAATGGATAAATATCATTTATATGTTTTATAGAATCTATATTAGCTGTGTCTAAAAATATTAACATATAAATCGTCCCCCTTTGTTATTTTATTAAATTTTCTATTACATTTTTAGCTCCCTTTAAATCTCTTTCAAAGGATATTATTTCTTTTGTGCTTTCATCTTTCCATATACTATTTATTGCGATAACCTTACATCCTGCAGCTATAGCTGATTTTATTCCATTTATAGAATCTTCCATAATAATTGTTTCTTCACTAGAGGAACCTAATCTTTTCATAGCTTCTAAATAAGGCCAAGGATCTGGTTTTGATTTTTCCATCTCATCCCCCGGTAAAATAAACTGAAAGTAATCAATTATTCCTAATTTTTTTAGCAAAATCTCTGCTATTTCTCTATTACTACCTGTTGCTATTGCACATTTAATATTTAATTCTTTTATATAATCTAATAATTCATATACGCCATTTATAGGTTCTAGTTTTTCTAAAGCTATTTTTGTGTATAATTTATTTCTCTTTTCTAGCAATTCATTTTCGTCTTCTTCTAAATCATAATTGCTTATTGTTCTTCTTATTACTTCAATCATACTTAGACCCATGCAAGAGTTATGAAAATCTTCAGTATAATCTTTATCATACATTTTTAATAAAATTTTACTAGTCTCAAAGGATAAAGGTTCTGTGTCTATTATTACCCCATCCATATCAAAAATTATTGTATTTAACATAATTTATCTCCTAAAAATATATTTTATCTCATTTCTTGCCCACCCGTAACGTTTACAGCCTGTCCAGTCATATATGAAGCTTCTTTCGAACTTAAAAATAATACTAAATTACTTACATCCTCATAAGTGCAGCCTCTTTTTAAAGGTACCTTATCTATATAAGCTTGTCTAACTTTTTCTTTAGGTATATTTAATTTTTTGGCATATTGTTCATATAGACCATTTTTCCACATAGGTGAGTCTAATAAATTACCTGGGCAAACTGCATTAACTCTTATTCCATCCTCTGCTAAATCTAATGCTAAACTCTGAGTTAAACCTATAGCTCCAAATTTTGATGCAGAATAAGCACAATTATGCAAACTTCCTTTTTTACCTGATTTAGAGTTTATCTCGATAATAACTCCTTGCTTTCTTTTTATCATCTCCTTTGCAGCCTCTTTTGCACATAAAAAATACCCTGTTAAATTTACATTTAATATATTATCCCATTTTTCTTTAGGCAGCTCAGTAATCTTTGTACTATAAACTACTCCAGCATTACAAATTAAAATATCTATTTTTCTAAAATTATCTATTGTATTTTTTATAAGATTTTTAACTTCTTCTTCTTTACATACATCAACTTTAACTGCTATAGATCTTACTTTATATTTATCTATTATATTTTGAGATACTTTGTTAGCCTGTTCATAATCTATATCTGCAATTACTATATTAGCACCTTTTTCAGCAAAGCTATAAGCAATATATTCTCCTAAACTTTGAGCTCCTCCTGTTATTATAACAGTTTTTTCGTTAAAATTCACAGTATACCTCCTTTTTTTAACTAAGGTCTTTCAATTTCTAATAAAGTTCCTTCTTTAATTTCTTTTATTTCTTTATCCTCTAAATATAAGCTTCCTGGTAATTCTGCATTTGTACTTCCATCAAATCTTACACAAATATGTCCTAAATCACGTAGATTTTTATGAACCTCATCTCCTACAGCAGTTACTTTGTATTCTTCTCCATCAATTCTAAAAATATCTCCTACTTGTATTTCATCATTTAATTCATTCTTACCATGAAGCACACAATAATCTGCTAATTCTTCTGGAGCATTATCTTTAAATAATATTATCATTTTTTCTCCATAGAATTCTTCTACCATAATTCCTAATTTATTTACCTCTGTATTATATATTGTTTTCATAATATTTCCTCCTATTTTTAAACTACTCTTATTAATTTAACCTTTTATATTATTTTAATTACATATAAAACAAATAATATAAATTCAATTGTATATTTAAATAACTTAAATATATCAAACTATTATTATACAAAGTAAAAATTAATTTACATTATTTAAAATATAAGAATAAAAGAATGTAATCCTTTTATTCTTATATTTTATTTTTAACTAAATCTATTTAGCATATAATCCAAAGCTAGCAAGCCATGCAATAAATACTGATGTTGGACCTGTTAAAAATCTTGAATATAAAACAGATGGAACCCCAACTTCTACTGTTTCTGGTTCTGCTTCTGCAAGTCCAAGCCCTACTGGTATAAAGTCGCATGCTGCTTGAGAGTTTATTGCAAATAATGCTGGTAATGCTAAATGTGGTGGTATATTACCCTTACCAATTTCAACACCAATTAAAACACCTATAACTTGAGCTATAACTGCACCAGGTCCTAAGAATGGTGACAATAATGGGAATGAGCATATAGCTGATAGTAATACTAATCCTGGTAAGCTACCTGCCAATGGAGATAATACTGATGCAAATGCATCTCCTATACCAGATTTTAATATTATACCTATTAGCATACATACAAATGCCATAAATGGTAATATAGTTTTTATAACAGTATCTATAGTATCACGGCCGGCTTGGTATAGCATTCCTACAAAATTACCAAGAGCCATACCTATCTTAGTCATTATACCTCTATCAGATTGTTGAGTTATCTTTTTAGTTGTATCATATTTAGGTTTCTTCACTTCTTCTTTTTGTTGATTTTCTTCATAAACGTTTTCACTATTTTCAGAAGAATCTGCTAATTCAATATTCTTAACCTTTACAGAAGATACATATATGTCTGCTTTTATATATTCAGCTAATGGCCCACTTGGTCCTGCTGGCATTAAGTTTATAGTTGGTATACCTTTTTTAGGATATAATCCACATCTTAATGTACCACCGCAATCTATTATTACGCATGCTATTTCATCATCTGGTACTTTTGTTTTAAATCCATCTACCAATTCACAGCCTGTAAGTTCTTCTAATTTTTTTGCTACCTCTGAAATAACTCCTCCAGTTATATTAACTATTTTATTTTTTTGTTCTGTTGGAACTATTGTAAGGGGGCCTCCAAAACCGCCATTTCCTGCACTAACTTTTATTGCGTTATATTTTGCCATCAATTACACCTCCTAAAGTGAAATTTTTGTAGATAATTTTACATTTTGTTGTTTTTCTACATAAGAAGTTGTGAAATCTGTTATCCATCCTCTAAGGAAATTTGTAACTATACCAACTAAGAAATATCTAACTGCTAAATCCGTTGTTGATAATCCTAATTGTGTTATACCATTTGCTATACCTAAGAATACAAATAGTTCTGCTGGGTTTATGTGTGGGAATAAACCATTCATTGTATGACAAGAATATGATGCCGCTGCATAATAACTTGGTTTATATTTTTCTGGTAAAAATTTACCTAAAGATAATGTCATTGGGTTACAAAAAAAGAATGTTCCTATTACTGGTAATATTAAATATCTAGTTATTGGATTAGCTGCACTTTTTTTAGCTAACTTTTCTATTCTTTCTTCTCCAACTATTCTTATTAAAGCATTCATAGCAACTAGAAGCATAATCAATGTAGGTATTATTCCTTTTGCCATGCCTACAAAAGTATTTCCACCTTCTTGAAATAAACCTATAAAACCTTTTGCTAAATTAGTTAAAAAATCCATAAACTCATCTCCTTTTTAATAAAACGTTTTTCATTGACTCAATTATGAATTAGAATCAATCTCCTCCTTTGTTTTATAATATTCATTATAATTTTTGATTCCATCTTGTATTGCCAAAGCTGTCTGTTGGTCTAAATTTTCTAATATATTAGGATTTATGCTATGAAGATTTTGATTATTCAAAATCTCCATAGACTTAAATCTAGCTAAAATAGTAATTCCTTTCATGATTCTGCTCTCAAGTATAGAGCAATTATCATCAATAGCAATTAGTATTACTGAACCCCTCTTTACACGTCCCTTATTTTTCCCTATTACTACTCTTCCTTTTTGTCTAAGTTCTTTAAAATTTTTATTAAAATCTTTAAATTGTAAAAAACCTAATGCAGTTTGTAGAAGCCATGCAAGTCCAATAACAATTACTATTCTTATAAACATAAATTCACCTCTACTAAATTTCAACTAGTACCTTATTATAATTAATTTCTTTGTTGAACATTTTATGGAAATATCCTGGTAATTCTTCAAGTTTGATTTTATGAGATATCATTGGTTTAAATACTATTTGTCCTTTTTCCATGAAATCTAATGTAGCTCTCCAAGCTATTCCTGGGAATGGAGCTGCATATGAATTCCATGAACCTTGTAATGTAATTTCTCCACGCATTATTCTATCAAAAGTTTTTTCGCTAAATCTTAATTCATCATGTGATATCCCTAGGAAAACAACCTTTCCAAGTTTTCTACACATAAGAACAGATTGTTCTTCTGTAATTTTCATTCCTGCAGTTTCTATAACAGCCTCTACTCCACCATTGGTAATTTCTAATACTTTTTCAACTGCATTACATTCTTTACTGTTTATTATAATATCTGCACCTAATTCTTTAGCTAAGTTAAGTTTATCCTCTAAAACATCCACAGCTATTACCTTTGATGCACCAAATATTTTTGCCCATTGAATAGCAAATTGTCCTATAGGACCACAACCAACAACTGCTACAGTATCACCAACTTTTATTCCTGTTTTGCTCATTGCTTGGTATGATATAGATGCTGGTTCTATTCCTGCTGCTGTTTCATAATCTAAATCTTCTGGAAGTATTAATACGTTTTCTTTTGGAACTCTAACATATTCTGCAAAACCACCATCATTTCTAGATCCTAAAAATTCATAAGTTTCACATAAAGCAAAATTGCCTTTTTTACAGAATTCACATTCTCCACATGGTATTAATGGTACTACTGCTACTCTCTCTCCTATTTTTATATCACCTACATTATTGCCAATTTCAACTACTTCTCCTGAAAATTCATGTCCTGTTATTGTTGGGTAATGGTATGCTCCACTTACCATGGCTCTTGGCATATCTGAACCACATATACCAACATATTTAACTTTTACTAATACGTCATCTTCACCTATTGTAGGTATATTTACTTCCTCATATCTTAAATCCTTAATTGCATGTAAAGCTACTGCTTTCATTTTTCCTTCCATTTTATAAGACTCCCTTCAAAGTTTTAAATTATATTTATTTTTTATTTTTAGTAAATTGCTCATGTAAGTTTAGTACCGTTTCTGCTGTTTCATTATTAGTTATTAAAACATTTACAAAACCTCCATTTAAAGCCCCTAAAATAGACCAAGCTTTTTCTGAGGATTCTGCTACAGCTATAGAATATTCCATTTTTTTTAATTTTTCTAATTCCACACTTATTATTCTATCTTTTACCTTTTCATCAACTATGTTTCCATTTATATCGAAAAATCTTGAACATATATCTCCTACTGCATCAACATCTTTTAACAACTGTATGTCTTCGTCTCCAAAATATCCGCTCCAAATTAGGTTATTACCTTTAAGTGGTGCTCCAATTCCTACAACAGCCTTATTAACTTTATCCCATAACTCCAGTATTCCTTTAAAATTGCTGTCACTCATAATAGCTTCTTTTGTGGACTTTTCTGCTGTTATTGCTGGTGCATAAAAATAATGTCCTTTTGCTTTAAATTCATCGCTAACCCTAGAAACTATAGTATTAACATGATATTTATTATCCATATCGCTAGGTGGCCCTCCTACTAAAGGCACTACATTAGCTGATATATTTTTACAATCTTTCAATGTATTTGCTACTTCTCCAACAGATTTGCCCCAGGCAAAACCTAGTATATCACCATCTCTTAATATTCTTTTTAAAAATTCACTTCCTGCTTGACCTAATTTTTTAAGTCTAATACTTTCAGCTTCATCTTCATCTGTTGGTATAACTATGGCCTCTTTTAAATTAAAGGTTTTTTCTAGAGCATCCTCTAATTGGAAGCAGCCATCAAAGTTACTTTTTATATTTATAGTAACAATACCTTCCTCTCTAGCTTTCTTTAACATTCTGCTTATAGTTGTTCTATATTGTCCCAATCGTTTTGCAATTTCAGATTGTGTCATATTATCAATATAGTACATTTGTGCAACTTTATATAAAATTCTATCATCATACTTCATAAGGCATTTTCAACCTTTCTTAATTTTATTTGGAGGTTATTAATTAAATCTCCTTTGTTATTTTATACACAAATTTTGCACATTTGTGCAGTTGGTGAAATTTTGTTTTATTGTTGTATTTATAATATAACAATTTTATTGTTTTTTCAACAATATATAATCTTTATTTTTTTTGAATAATACTATATTTATTCTATTTTTCTTTCATTTTTTAAATGATTTGTATTATTTCATTATTTTTTGAATATTTTATTATTTTAATTTTATTTATACTAAAAAAACATAAGGGTAATTTATAATTAACCTTATAATTATAAATTACCCTTATGTTTTAAAAATATAAACCAATCTTATTATTTTACTTTACTCTCTATTAGTTTAGCTAAGTCATGCGCTAACTTGTCGATTTCGTCTTGATTTTCTCCTTCAAGCATTACTCTTACCAAAGGCTCTGTACCAGAAGGTCTTATAAGTACTCTCCCTGAGCCATCTAAGTTTTTTGTAATTGTATCTATTTCAGATTTTATTTCTTCATCTTTTAAATAAATATCTTTTTTATCATTAGGAACTTTAGCATTAACTAAAACCTGTGGTAACTCTTTCATTATAGAGCATAATTCTGAGAAAGTCTTATCACTTTCTTTTACAATATGAGCTAATTGCAGAGCAGTTACAAGTCCATCCCCTGTAGTATTATAATCTGAGAATATAATATGACCTGATTGCTCTCCACCTATTACATAGTCATTTTTAAGCATTTCCTCTAAGACATATCTATCCCCAACTTTTGTTTTTATAGTATTTATTTCTTCTTTTTTCATAGCTATATCTAATCCAAGATTACTCATTACAGTAACTACTATTGTATTTTTCTTTAACTTACCTTGTTTTTTTAATTCTTTACCACAAATAGCTAATATAAAGTCTCCATTTATTAAGTTACCATTTTCGTCTATTGCTAGACATCTATCAGCATCTCCATCAAAAGCTAATCCCATATGACAATTATTTTTAACTACATACTCCATAAGGTCTTCTGGATGTGTTGATCCTGATTTTCTATTTATATTTACACCATCTGGTTTATTGTTTATAACATAAACTTCTGCTCCTAATTCCTTAAAAGCTTCTACAGATGTTATATATGATGCTCCATTAGCACAATCTAAAGCTACTTTTAATCCTTTTAAATTACCTTTTATAGTTGATTTAGCAAAATCTATGTAATCTCTTATAGCCTCTCCATCTTCTTCAATTTTTTTTCCTATATTCTCTCCAGTTAAAACTGGAACATCCTTAAAATTATTTTCTATTAATGCTTGTATATTATCTTCTAATTTATCTGATAATTTGTACCCATCTTTATTAAAAAACTTTATACCATTATATTCTACTGGATTATGTGATGCTGAAATAACAACCCCTGCATCTGCATTATATTTTCTTGTTAAATAAGCTATTGCTGGTGTTGGTATTACACCTACACAAATAGCTTCTGCTCCTACAGATAATATACCTGCTACTAAAGCACTCTCTAGCATGTCCCCTGATATTCTTGTATCCATACCTACAAGTATCTTAGGTCTATGTGTTCCTTCTGTTAATATGAAAGCTCCTGCTTTACCTAATTTATATGCTAAGTCTGCTGTTAATTCCTTATTAGCTATTCCTCTGACTCCATCTGTTCCGAACATTCTACCCATGTAATTCATCACTCCTATTTTTTAAATACACATAGATATTATATTATAGTTTACTAATTCTAACAATAGGGAACATAATTGAAAAATATAAAAAGCCAGTGAAGATATTTTCTCCACTGGCAATATTTAATTTATTATTTTACGTATTCCTCTCCAGCTTTAAGAGCTTCTTTGTTTAATTCAAAGAATTTTTCCTTACCATGGTCTTTTAATGATGCTGTTATTTCATCCATAGTAACTATTCCTGTTTGTTTTACAAGAGCTCCCAAAAGAATCATATTAGCTATTTTTTTACTACTTATTTTATCCGCTTCAGATTGAGCTGGTATAGCTATAACTTTTATGTCATCTCTTTTTGGCATTCTATCAACTAAGTCAGAATCCAATATTATTAATCCACCTGGTGCTACCATATCTTCAAATTTATCTAAAGAAGGTCTATTCATTACTACTACTGTATCTGGTTTAGTTACTATTGGTGATCCAACTGGTGTATCAGATAGAACTACAGAACAGTTAGCTGTACCACCTCTCATTTCTGGTCCGTAAGATGGTAACCATGAAACTTCCATATTTGAGTCCATTCCTGCATAAGCTAAAAATTTACCCATTGATAATATACCTTGGCCTCCAAAACCTGCAAATATAATTTGTTGTGATGCCATATTATTTCACCTCCTCAGTTGTATCCTTCTTAACGCCAAGAGGATAGTATGGGATCATGTTTTCTCTTAACCAGTCCATTGATTCTTGAGGAGTTAATCCCCAGTTAGTTGGGCATATTGACAATACTTCAACTAAAGAAAATCCTTTTTTATCTATTTGATTTTGGAAAGCTTTCTTTATTGCCTTTTTAGCTTTTAATATATTTGGAACTGTATTCACAGCTACTCTTTCTACATAGCAAGCTCCAGTTAGAGTAGATATCATTTCTGCTACTCTTATTGGGAATCCTGCATAACTTGTATCTCTTCCATAAGGTGTTGTTTCTGTTACTTGACCTGGTAATGTAGTAGGTGCCATCTGTCCACCTGTCATTCCATATATACAGTTATTTACGAATATTGTTGTAATATTTTCTCCTCTAGTTGCAATGTGAACTATTTCAGCTGTACCTATTGCAGCTAAGTCTCCATCTCCTTGATAAGTAAATACTACTGAATCTGGATTAGCTCTTTTTATACCTGTTGCAACTGCTGGTGCTCTACCATGAGCAGCCTCAAACATATCACAGGCAAAATAGTTATATGCTAAAACTGAACATCCAACTGGAGCAACACCTATTGTTTTATCTAATACTCCAAGTTCATCAATTACTTCTCCAACTAATTTATGAATTACACCATGAGTACATCCTGGACAATAATGTGTAGGAACGTCCATTAATGCTTTAGGTGGTTGATATACTATAGCCATTATCTAGCACCTCCTACTATAGATTTAACTTTCTCTAGGATATCTGATGGATCTGGAACCATTCCACCTGTTCTTCCATAAAAATCTACTGGCTTTCTTCCATTAGATGCTAATTTAACATCATAAACCATTTGTCCGCAACTCATTTCTACAGACAGATATCCATGTTTAGTAAGGTCTACAGTTTTTTCAAATGCTTCAAATGGGAAAGGCCATATTGTTATAGGTCTTATTAGTCCTAATGTCATACCTTCTTCTTTAGCCATTTTTACAACATTTTTGCATATTCTTGAAGTTGTTCCATATGCAACTAATATTAAATCGCATTCTTTATCACAGTTATATAACTCATATCTAACTTCATTTTCTTTTATCTTAGCATATTTATCTTGTAAATGAATGTTATGTTGTTCTAATATTTCTGGTTGTAAATATAAGGAGTTTATTATATTATGCTCTTTTCTTCCATGTAACCCATTAGCTGCCCAATCTTTTGCTGGAAGTTCTTTAGATGATCTTTCTTTAAATTCAACAGGTTCCATCATTTGTCCAAGCATACCATCTCCCATAACCATACAAGGTGTCCTGTATGTATCAGCTACATCGAAGGCATTTTGTATTAAATCAACCATTTCTTGTATAGAAGCAGGTGCAAATACTGGCATATTAAAATCACCGTGTCCGCTTGCTTTTGTTGCTTGGAAATAATCTGATTGTGCTGGCTGAATACTTCCTAATCCTGGACCTCCTCTAACGATGTTTATTATAACACATGGTAGTTCTGCTGCTGCTATATATGAAAGTCCTTCTGATTTTAAACTTATTCCTGGTGAACTTGAGGAAGTCATACATCTAATTCCTGTTCCTGCTGCACCATACACCATATTTACAGCTGATATTTCACTTTCTGCTTGAACAAATGTCTTGCCTATCTTAGGCATTTTCTTTGACATATAAGCTGCTACTTCTGTTTGTGGAGTAATTGGATACCCAAAGAAACATTCACATCCTGCTTGGATTGCAGCTTCGCCTATAGCTTCATTACCCTTCATTAAAACTTTTTCACCCATTATAACCCCTCCTTCTTACTTTTCTACTGTTATTACACAATCTGGGCATATTCTTGCACATGATGCACAAGCTATACAATCATCTTTCTTTTCATCAACTATTGTAGCTGCATTATAACCTTTTACATTTAGTTTTTCTGAAAAGCTAATTATTTTTTTAGGGCACACTTGGATGCAGTGGCCACAGCCCTTACATCTTTCTTCCCTAAATATTACTTTTGGCATTATAACCCCTCCTTAAGTTTTTTAATAAGAATGCCTTACAAGTCTATATTCAATTTTTATTTATTGATAAATTTTAAGATTTTGACAATTTTGAATATAAATTACCTCCAAGGTGGTTTCATGTATATATCTATTGGAAATATTTCTCCATGAACCTTACCTTTTATATCATCTAGAAAATCTTTTCTACACACAATATATTTATAGGGAAGACCAGTCTTTTTAGAAAGTTCTAAAACTATCTCATCACCCTTTAATATGTGATCTACTGTGGTTTCATATGAAAGATTTGTATTTGATATAAGATATTTAACTTTTAATCTAGATGAAATTTCTATAGATTTTATATAATCTTCTGTTTCTTTTTCATTAGATGTAAGTGGTCTATTATTATTAACTACAAAATACATATCATAATCTTCTTCATTAAAATATTTGTTATATTGACCAAGTACTGTTGCTCCTTGATCATCACCACCTATATCCATAACAACCTCATAACTTTTATCATTGAATACTGCCATAACTTCACCAGGTACAACCATTAATTCTGCATTCATAAGTTTAGAGTCAGAAGCTATTACTCTTATTCCTAATTTATCAAACTCTTCCTTTAGACTTCTTGAGCAGAAATATGGATTTACAATATCTATGTCTACTAAAGCTACCTTTTTGCCTTCTTTCGCTAACTTCATAGCATAATTTATGGCAATTTCTGTTTTTCCACTACCAAAATGTCCTGTAAAGATATTTATTCTACTCATTTTAATCACTCCAAAACAGAGCATTTCTATAGAATGAAACCCTTTTCACATATAGCAAAAAATTTTTTCACACTACATGAAGTAGCTCTTTCATTTTTCATCTTTAAGTAAATTTATAGATGAATTTGTAACTTCATTATATCACAAAAATCCTTATAGTTGTAAAGTAATTTTCTCTTTTTTTTAATTGTTATAATTTTATCATAAAAAAAATTTCTTTATTTTACTAATTATTCTATTTATATCATATATTAAAGTTCTATATTATTTATATTCTTTAGCCTCTTCTTCTCCTTTTAATACTCTTAATCCTCCTTGAGTTAATGCTAATAACTCATCTTCTCCTGGGAATCTAACTACTGGCGCTATAAAAGATACCATTTCTTTTATACCTTCACATATAACTTTACTATATGCTATTCCTCCTGTTAATAATATTGCGTCTACTTTTCCACATAAAACAGCGGCATTTTTTCCTATTTCTTTTGCTATTTGAAATATAAATGCATCAACAATTAATTTTGCATCTTTATCTCCTTTTTCAGCTCTTTCTTCAACTTCTCTAAAATCATTTGTATTTAAATATGCTACTACTCCGCCTTTGCCGCTTATCTTCTTCTTCATTTCTTCATAAGTGTACTTACCACTGTAGCATAATTTCACTAAATCCCCTACTGGAAGACCGCCTGTTCTTTCTGGTGAAAATGGTCCTTCTCCATCTAAAGCATTATTTACATCTACTACCTTTCCTTTTTCGTGAGTTCCTACGGAAGCTCCTCCACCCATGTGTGTGACTATTAAATTAAGCTCCTCATATTTTTTATTGTTTTCTTTTGCATATCTTTTAGCAACTGCCTTTTGATTTAATGCATGAAATATACTTTTTCTTTTTATTTCAGGCATACCTGATATTCTTGCTATATCCTTCATTTCATCAACAACTACAGGATCTACTATAAATGCAGGTATGTTAAGATTTTTTCCTATTTCATTAGCTATTATTCCTCCAAGATTAGATGCATGTTGTCCTTGAACTCCCATTTTTAAATCTTCAATCATGGCGTCATTTACTCTGTATGTTCCACCCTCAATAGGTTTCAAAAGTCCACCTCTACCTACAATAGCATCTAATTCATTTACATCAAAATTTTTCTCTTTCAAAACATTTAATATAACTTCTTTTCTAAATTCAAATTGATCAAATATAGTTTTATAACTTTCAATTTCTTGTGAAGAATGTCTTAATGTTTCTTCTAGTATTTGATTCTCATCTTCATATACTCCTATTTTAGTTGATGTTGATCCGGGATTAATTATTAGCAATTTGTAACCCATTTTGAATTCCTCCCTAAATTTAAGATATTTATTTTTTTAGTTGGCTAGCAACTAATGCTGCTAAAGCTATTGCATTTAGTTTTGATTCATGACTATCACTTCTTGAAGTTAATACAACTGGTGCTGATGTTCCTACTAATAATCCACCATTCTTGCAATCTGCTGCATAAGTTAATGTCTTATACATCACATTTCCTGCTTCTATATTTGGCATTAAAAATATGTTAGCATTACCTGCTACTGGGCTATCTATTCCTTTATGAGCTGCAGCTTCTTCTGATATAGCATTATCTAAAGCTAATGGTCCATCAATTATGCATCCCTTTATTTGTCCTCTATCATTCATTTTAGAAAGTGTAGCTGCATCTAGTGTAGCTGGCATTTTAGGATTAACCACCTCTACTGCACAAATAGGAGCAACTTTTGGATTTTCAATACCAATTGCGTGTGCTACCGTAACTGCATTTTTAACTATATCAATTTTTTCTTCCAATCCTGGATACATATTAAAAGCTGAATCTGTAATCATTACTAATTTTTCTAATTTTTTTACCTCAAATACTGCAATATGAGACATTATTTTTCCTGTTCTTAATCCTATCTCTTTGTTTAAAACAGCTCTTAAAAAATTTGCTGTATCTATTAAACCTTTCATAACCATATCTGCTTTTCCTGATGAAACTATTTCAACAGCTTTTAAAGCAGCTTTCCTGTCATCGTTTTCACTTACTATCTCATAATCTGCTAAATCCATTCCTATTTCTTTTGCTATTTCTTTGATTTTTTCTAAATTTCCTACAAGTATTGCATTAACAAGACCTTGTTCTTTAGCATCTTTTATAGCTTCTAATACATGCTTATCTTGAGCCACCGCTACAGATACGGTTCTTTTTTCTTGGCTCTTAGCCTTTTGTAGTATTTCATCAAAACTTTTAATCATTAAAACACACCTCTTCTTCGTAAATTTTAGCACTTTCTTCTTTATTTAAAATTCTTATTGCCCCTTCAACTAAAGCTAACATCTCCTCTTCTCCAGGTACCAATTCAATTGGAGATATAAATTCAACTCTTTCTTTTATCCAAGTAGTTAATCTTTTATTATAAGCTAATCCCCCTGTAAGAATTATGGCGTCTACATTGCCTTTTAATACTGTAGCCATAGAGCCTATTTCTTTGGCAATTTGATAAGCCATAGCTTCTAAAATAAGCTCAGCTTTTTTATTACCTTCCTCAATTATTCTATCTACAACTCTTCCATCATTTGTATCTAGATATGCTATTAGTCCACCTTTACCCATAATTTTTTTCTTTAACTCTTTGTAAGTATACTTACTACTATAAGCCATTTTTATTAAATCTCCTACAGGTAAACTCCCTGTCCTTTCTGGAGAAAATGGACCTTCTTCATTAGCATTATTTACATCTAATATTTTCCCATTTTTGATTGGGCATACTGATATACCTCCACCCAAGTGTGCTACTACAAAGGAACTATTGAAAAAATCCTTATCAATCTTGTTACAAACTTTTCTTGTTACAGCCTTTATATTCAAAGCATGAACTAAAGATCTCCTTTTTATTTCAGGCATGCCAGATATCCTAGCCTCCTCTAATATTTCATCTACTGCCACCGGATCCACTATAAATGAAGGTATATTTAATTTTTCAGAAATATCATAGGCTATAATTCCTCCAAGATTAGAAGCATGTTGTCCTTGATAACCTATCTTTAAATCTTCCATCATTTTTTTTGTTACCTTGTAAGTACCACCTGGCATAGGGCGTAGTAGTCCGCCTCTTCCTACTATAGCAACAAGTCTATTTAAATCTACACCCTTTTCTTCCAGCCATTCCATTATTATTTTTTCTCTCATACCTTTTTGTTCATATATTGAATCATACTTATTTATTTCCTCTAGTGAATGAAATAAATTATCTGTAATTATAGGATTTTCTTTATTAAATAAAGCAATTTTAGTAGATGTAGATCCTGGATTAATTACTAATATAAGATCATTACCACTCATTTTAAATCTCCCATATTTATATTATTCTTTAGCTTATACTATTCTTTAACTTATATTTTATCAAAATTTATGAACAACGCAATATTTTTTTAAAAGTTTTTATTTTAACGAACTATATGTCTTTATTATATTTTCAGCAACCTTCACTCCATCTACCGCTGCAGAGATTATGCCTCCCGCATATCCAGCACCTTCTCCCGCTGGATATAACCCTTTCAAAGATATGCTTTCTAAATTTTCATTTCTAGTAATTCTCACTGGAGCTGATGTTCTAGTTTCTATTCCTGTTAAAATAGCATCATTGCTAGCAAATCCTTTTATTTTATTATCAAAGCTAGAAAAACCTTCTTTTAATGAATCTACTACATAATTTGGTAAACATTCTGATATATTCTTAAATTCATATCCTGGTTTGTAGGATGGTTTTACTGCTCCTAATTTAGATGAATTTTTATCCTTTAAAAAATCTTCTACCAACTGTACTGGAGCATTATAATTTTCTCCACCTAATTTATAAGCTAGTCTTTCATAGCGTCTTTGGAACTCCATTCCCTTTAAAGGTGTGTTCCCTTCAAAGTCTTCAGGTGTTACAGATACAACTATAGCTGAATTTGAGTTATCTTTGTCTCTTGAATAATAGCTCATACCATTGGTAACTAACAGGCCCTCTTCAGAAGCTGCCGCAACTACCTCACCGCCAGGACACATACAAAAACTATACACTGATCTATTACTATTTTTAGTTGTATAAGTTAATCTATAATCTGCCGCTTTAAGTCTAGGATGACCTGCATATTTTCCATATTGATTTTTATCTATCATTTCCCTTAGATGCTCTACTCTAACTCCTATGGCAAAAGCCTTACTTTCCATAAAAATATTGTTTTTATAAAGCATTTCATAAGTATCTCTAGAACTATGCCCTATAGCTAATATTAAATTTTCACAAGGAATCTCTTCTTTATTTACTATAATAGCATTTACCTTTCCATCTTCAATTATTACATTTTCTAATTTACTATTAAATCTTATTTCTCCTCCTAGAGAATTTATAGTATTCCTTATATTTTTAACTACATTTTTTAATATATCTGTTCCAATATGAGGTTTACCAGAATATATTATTTCCTTGGGAGCTCCTGCTTTAACCATTTCTTCTAATATAAAAGAGCATCTTTTATCCTTTATTCTAGTAGTTAACTTTCCATCAGAAAAAGTACCTGCCCCCCCTTCTCCAAATTGTACATTAGATTCTATATTTAAAACTCCTGTGTTCCAAAATCTCTCTACGGTTTTACTTCTTTCTTCTATAGCTTCTCCTCTTTCTATAACTATAGGCCTGTATCCATTTTTAGCTAGCATAAGACCGGCAAACATGCCTGCTGGTCCCATACCTACTATAACTGGTCTTTCCTTCATCTTTTTAGTTCCAAATACTATTTTTTCTTCATATTCAGCATCTTGAAAAGTTATACTTTTATCTTTTATATTTTTCATTATTCTTTTCTCATCTTCACAGAACACTTCAACCGAATAATTAAACTTTATAGAATTTCTTCTAGCATCTATTGATTCTCTTAATATTTTAAAGTCTTTTATATACTTTGAAGATATATTTAATTTTTCACAAACTTTATTTCTTAATAAACTTAAATCTTCATCTATTTCTAAAGTCACATTATTAATTCTTAATGGCATGCTATTCCTCCTGTTTTTCCTTTACTGTTACTTTTATACTATCTAAATTAACACTATAATCTATTTTATTATCTCCCATATCTACAATAACTTTTATTATATTTTCTCCTAAATTAACATTTTTTAAATCTACATAGCACTTTATATTATCTACATTTATCTTATCTATAACATCTTTATTGCCTTTCATGTTTATAGTTACATTAGATTGGCTCAATAAAACTTCTTTATCCTTAGGCTCATTTATAATGTTAATATCTTTTGTAGCCTTCTTCTCAATTATTTTATCTTCTTTATTTTCTTCTTTATCTTTATCTTTATTCTTTTCATCTTCCTTTTTGTCTTCTATAACTTTAAATTTAACTTTAAGTTTTATAGTATTATTACCGCTTACTAGTATAGCTCCTTTTGGTACTACTAAATTACTTTCTATATTTTCCTGTCCTATTTTTATAGAATTAATATTTATCATCTCTGTATCTATATATTTTATATTTTGTATAACTTCTTCTTCTCCGGAAATTTCAACTTCACTTTGTAATGGCGTTATAGATTCTATATTTTTATTATTTGATATATCTTCACTAAGTCTCATATTTACTGGTACTCTTTTAATTCTTGTTAAAGGTATCTTTACATACACTTTGGATGGTTCTACTGAAACCTCATTTATTATATCTCCGTCATATGTTTTTGCTTGAAGGGATATATTAGTTTTTATTTCTGAAGATTTTCCATCTATGTTACACTTTCCTACTACCTCTTTTACTTTGTTAATATAAGTCTCTGTCCCATAGATAGTAGCTGTTTCTTCCTTTATGATTGGATTTAAAGCTGCATATCCATCTTTAGGAGTACCTGTTACTTTTATTTTAATTGGTACTGTGTTAGATTTTAACTTATCTAAAGTAATTTTAGTCCATAAATTTTCCTCATTTACTATCTTAATGCTACCAGGACTTTTCTTTACCTTAACAGGTATTTTATTTTCACCTTTCTTTAGCCCAAAAGAATTTAAGTCTGCTTCTACTTTAAAGTCTTCTGCTTTTACGGAATAAATGTCTTTTACATTTCCTTTTATTATCAATGTAACTGTATTAACCTCTTTTGGCATCAAAGCTAATTCAAGTTCATTCATACTTTCCTTATTTACTATATTAACGGGAACTGTTATTTTTTGTTCTTTTATTGGATTTTCTATATTAAATATATATAACCACAAAGCAAAAGAAGCTATTATACAACAAATTTTCACTATTATATTTTCTGTTTTACTTTTTTTGCCCATTCTACCACCTGCCCCCTAAAAGTACTGTCTTCATCAAAGCCTTTTTTTATGATTTTTATCATAATATCCTTTAATTTTTCTTTATCATATCCTCTTGTTAATTGCCCATTAACAGCTAAAGAAATCATTCCTGTTTCTTCAGACACTACTATAGTTATAGAATCTGAATTCTCTGATATACCTATAGCGGCTCTATGCCTCGTGCCTAATTTTTTATTTATGTCTGTATTTTGGGTTAAGGGTAGAAAACATCCTGCAGATATTATTCTATCATTTCTTATAATTGTAGCTCCATCATGTAATGGAGTATTTACAACAAATATATTTTCTAATAGTGCTGATGATACCATAGCATCTAATTTAGTTCCTGTATTTATTATTTCTCCTAATCCAGTAAATTGTTCAATAACTATTAATGCTCCTGTCCTACTTTTTGAAAGATTATCTACTGCTACTATAATACTATCTATGACTTTACCCATTATTTCTTCATCCTGTAGCAAATGTTTGTCCGTAAATGCGCTTCTTCCTATATGTTCAAGAGCTCTTCGTATTTCTGGCTGAAAAATTATAACAAAAGATAATACCCCTATAGTTAGTGTTTTTGTTAATATCCAACTTAACATAGTTAGATGTAACAAACTACTTATGGGTATTAATATTATTATAAGTATTATACCTTTTAATAATTGTTCTGCTCTAGTTTCTTTTATTAACACATAACTTTTATAAAAAATATATGATACTACTAATATATCTAATATAGAATATAAACTAATATTTTTTATAGAATTAACTATCATATCCAAAAATTCCAATTATAAGTCACCCCTTAAAATAACTATATATCTCAATTATACACTATTAAATTATTTTTATATCATAGTTAAAATAATTTTATTATTTTTTTTATATTTTTTTAAGTATTAAAAAATAATTTGGGGTTATACTACTATTAGCCTAAGTTTATTAAAACACGGGGAAACCAAATTTTGGGGTGAATCGTAAAATTACGTAGGTTATACCTTTTCCGAACCCGTCAGCTAACCTCGTAGGCAAAAGGAGTGAGAAAATGAAAAAATATTTTTTATTGAATGTAATTATAGTTTTAACTATAATTATTTTTAGTTCATCTTGGAATAAATCCATAGCTGCTTTTTCTTGTACGCATAATTACAATATTGATAACTCTGAAGATGTTCAGGTTATAAACTATACAAATAAAAAAATATATCTTACAAAAGATGATATATACTTAATGGCTCAAGTAGTTCAAGCTGAAAGTGAATCTGAACCTTTTGAAGGTAAAATAGCAGTAGCTTCTGTGATTTTAAACAGAACTGTAACACCTGGTTTTCCTAAAACTGTAGATAGTGTTATAAAACAAAAAAATGCCTTTTCTTGTTTAAATAAAAATGGATCAATATCCAAAATACCAGACAAAACAAGTTTTGAAGCAGTAGAACAGGCTTTAAAAGGAAAAGATCCTACAAATAACGCTCTTTATTTTTATAACCCTAAAATATCTACCTGTAATTGGATGAACAATGTGTCTAAAAATAATAAAAAAATAATAGGTAATCATGTATTTTTTAAAACTAATTAAAAATTAAATCCTTTATATTTTATAAAAAAATCAAAAGGATTTAGTACATAAACAAAATTCGAATTATGTGCTAAATCCTATTTTATTGATTTGTAAAATATATTTATACTTAGTTAGGTGCAAATTTTATTTGAATATAATAAAAAGCTCCCTATTATTTTTGTCTATGAATTAATTTTATCCGATGACTACCCGCTCTAATACTCCCATCTTCTTCAAAGTGGGAGTAAAGAGCGGCTACGTCCCTGGATAACGATTTCTAAGCTCTAGTGGGAGTAAAAACTCCCTCTAAAGCTAAGAACTCTGTTTATCTAAATAAGAAACCGCGCTTAATGCTGCAATTTGGCCTTCTCCTGCAGACTTTATATATTGATATGGTTTTCCAGTACAATCCCCCGCAGCAAAGCATCCTGATATATTAGTTTGCATTTTTCTATCAACTTTTATATGTTCATCTTCCATTTCTAAACCTGGTACTAATTGTGAAGGAGATACACTATCTTTTAAAACAAAAATACCATCTGCTTCTATTTGTGAACCTTTAAGAATTAATTTTTTCACATGTTGTTCTCCTACTATTTCTACAGGTTTATCATTAATAACTTCTACTTTTTCACTTAATTCATAATCTGATCTATACATAGGAATGTAATAAAGTTTTGATGCTAATTCACTTACAAAATTAGCTTCTTCCTCAGCTTCTTTATTATACCCTATTATAGCAACTGTTTTATTTTTATAAAGTGGCGCATCACAAGTAGCACAATATCCTACACCTTTACCTAAAAATTCCTCTTCACCTTTTAATGCTTTGCCATACTCTACCCCAGTAGATAATATAACTGTTTTAGCTTCATACATTTTTTCATTGACCATTAGAGCAAAATATTCTCCCATAGCATAAACATTATTTATTCTCTCAAAAGTTATTTCTATTCCCATTTTATCTATATGATCTACAAACTTATCTTTTAATTCATTACCTGAAACATTATAAAAACCAAGATAATTATTTATTTTAGGAGCTTTTACAAGTTTTGAACTTAACTCCTTATTACCAAATATTATTATGTCCTTATTTCTTATTTTAGCATTTATTGCTGCTTCCAACCCTGCGGGCCCACTACCTATTATAGCTATATCATATCTTTTCCCCATAATATCTCCTCCTAAAAAATGTAAAATTGAGAATAACATTAATGTTATTCTCAATTTATTTTATATTAAATATGCTTTTCTACTGCTGATTTTATAGCTTCTTTTGGTCTAAATCCAACTAATGTTTCTACTGCTTTACCTGCTTTAAATGTCATAAGCGTTGGTATACTAGCTATTTTATATTGTGTTGATATAACTGGATTTTCATCTACATTAACTTTAACAAATTTTACTTTTTGTCCTAATTCTTGAGATATTTCTTCCACTACAGGGGCAAGCATTTTACAAGGTCCGCACCATGTTGCCCAAAAATCTACTACTACAGGAACCTCTGAATTTAATACTTCTTCACCAAATACGTTTTCATTTATTTCTTTAACCATAATTAATCACCCTCCGATATACCCTAATAGGGTATGTGTTTATTTATATTTTAATATATAGCCCTATATTAGTCAATAGTTTTAAAATGTATTATAAAAAATTATTATTTATCCTTCAAACGTACCTTTCTTTAAAACTTTGCCATCTTTAACTAAGTGTTTACCTTTGCAAATAACATGTAATATATCTAAATTTTCCTTATCTAATATTACTATATCTGCATCTTTTTCTTTTTCTATATATCCCTTATTATTTAGCTTCAAATGATCTGCTACATTTGATGTAACTACTTTTAATGCATCTTCTATTTCTATTTTTTCTTTTATAACACAATCTTTAAATTCTCTATATAATGATTGCACTGAACCTATACCTAAACCTACATACTCTCTTTTTTTATTAAATATAGGCAAACTTCCCTGTCCATCTGAAGAAAAGTGAACTCTTTCTGGATCTAAACCACTATCTAATATTCTTTTAAATCCTGAACTAGCTTTTATTTCTCCTTCTTCTAAAAAATTAGGATCGGAACTTGTTGTTAAATCTATAACTCCACCTTTTTTCATATATTCTATCCCCTGATTAAATAAATCTTCATTTCTCCCCATATGAGTAGGTATAATTTGAGATGCAGGTATTTCTGTATCTTTTATTACTTTAAACAAGTAATCTATTCCTCTTTTGCCACTACCAATGTGAACATGAATGATTCCAGGCTTATTAGCTAATAAACCACCTACTCTTCCCTCTGCACAAATTTTTACAAAATCCTCATAACTAGGTTGGGAAGATCTATGATCCGACAAAGCTATTTCGCCTACACCTATAACCTTATCTATTAGCATAATATCAGACTTTGAACAGCCTGTTATATTATTAACTGGTATACTATATGATCCAGTGTATATGTATGTAGTTATACCCTCTTCTTCTAATCCCTTAGCTTTAGCTAGTAATGATTCCATACTTCTACATATACCATCTGTTCCTAAGCAACCTACTACAGTAGTTATACCAGAACTTATTATATGTGATAATTGTATTTCAGGTGTTCTAGTGCTAAATCCACCCTCACCACCGCCACCTATTAAATGAACGTGAGAATCTATAAATCCTGGTATAACTATATTTTCCTTAGCATCTATAACTTTTATTTCACCAAATTCCTTTGGTATATCTAAGTTATCATATACCCCTTCTATATTGCTAGAAACTATTAAAACATCTTTTTTCCCTAAAAATTTAGGGGAATATACATATCCATTTTTTATAATTGTTATCATCTTTATTCTCTCCTGTAAAACAACATTAATACTAATATTATTGTTTTACATTATAAATAAAATATTCTAAAATATTAGTTGTTATTTATAATTCTCTTTATATTAGAATTATTGTACATAGACTGAGGGTATATTTGTGATAACTTTTTAGCATAGTTCTTAGATTTAACATCATCTATTTTTTCATTTAATGTTGCAAGTTTGTATAATACCAAGTCTCCATAATCACTTTTCACAAAGCTATTAACATATATTTCATAATATCTTATAGCTTCACTTATATTATTTAATACTTCATAATTTGTAGCTAATAAATATATTATATGTGGGTATAAATAATTCACATTACCTAAACTATATGCTTTTAAGAGAAAATCATTACTTTCTTTATATTTTTTATTATTAGCATTTACCATAGCAGTATTATAAAAATATTCTATACCTTCTTCTTTTAACAGTTTTTCTGCTTTTACTAATGCACTTTTGCTATTAACATCCAAATTTTTATTTTTATAATTTGAATATATATTATATAATTGAATGTAATTTTTCTTTTCTATATAATTATTTAAATTTTGTATATCTATTTTTTCTTCCTTTTTTATTTCTTGTTTTTTTGTCTCTGCTTTTTTTACTTCTTCTTTTTTAGGTATATTGGAATTATTTTTATTTTCTTTTGATGTTATTTTATTATTTTTTATTTCACCAATATTTTTTGGTTTATTAAATTTATTAAATAAATATATAGAAGCCAAAGATACAATGCTAATAACTAATATCGATATTAATATTTTTTTACCTTTGTGCTTTTTTATTAGACCCTTTTTATATAATTCCTTTTTTATATTTATAGATATATCATTATTCTTATCTATAGATAAAGCCTTTTGATAATATTCTAAAGCATTATTATATTTACCTAATTTAATATAACACATAGCTAAATTATTACATACATTTATACGATTAAAATCCGTTTTTTCACATTGCTTTAATAAATCTTTAGCTCCTTCTATATCATTATTTTTAATTAATGATATAGCATTTGCATATTTTTTTAAAAATTGTTCATCTAATTTGGCATCTTGTAAATATTTATAAGATACCGCATCTTTATTTGTATGATAATTCATTTTCCATAAATTTTTACAACTTATTAAATCACCTTTTAAATAATACAATAACCCCTTCAAATTTATGGCAGAATTATTTTTTAAATCCATTGATATACTTTTTTCACACAAATCTAGAGCCTTATCTATATTTCCATTATTAAAATTGTCTAAAGCCTTAGCGTATATTTTTCTAGATTTAGCTTCATTATTCATTTGAATTTCCTCTCTTAGCTATAGTTCTTATTTAATAAATTCTTTTACTTTATCATTAGAAATAGTAATTTTTTCTTTATGTGATTTAATAAAATTATCATCTTCATATACATTTAATGTTAATATTAAGCTTCTTTCTCCTGAATTATCCTTTACCTTTTCTACAGATACTACTTCATGTTTATCATCTTTTGCTTCATATACTGGAGTAATAGTATCCTTCTTTACATTTATACAATATAAATTTCCACCTTTAGAAACTGTTCCATAGCCATGACCAATAATAACTAATAAATTTTCATTATCTACCCAATATAAAAATTTAGGGCTCTTTTGATCTTTTATTTCATTGATTTTTAACAACCATAATTTATTAGTATTGTTTTCTTTTAAATAGATTTTGCCTATGCCTTCTTCTTCCCCATTATTCCCTTTACCTTCTACAATAGCTGAGTATTTTTTTTGCTCACTCTCTTTCCATTCAGTATTATTTTCCCCTTGAAATTTTTTATCTACTATCTCTTGTTTTTCTATCTTAGAAAACTTTGTTTTTTCTGAAACCTCTTTTTCATCTTTTTTTTCATCTTTTTTTTCTTCATTTTTAGTTTCAGTATTATCTTTCTTATCTTTCTCTTCTTTATCATTATTATTATTAGATTCTACCTTTTGTTCTTCTTGCTTAGTATTTTCAACTGAGGATTTATTCTCCTTAGTACATCCTATTGAAAAACTAAAAATTATTAGGGTAATTAGTATTAGTCCTATCTTCTTATTTTTTAACATATTATCCCCTCCATAAAAAAATATAGATATATATCTAATTATATCTAAAAATATCAGTTGTGTAAAAAAAAACTCCATGAAAACATAAAGTTAACATGAAGTTTTTTTTATTAAGAATTCATAATTATTTTTTTGGCTGTTAAGATAGAAGATGCACTCATAGAATACTCATCTAATCCATATTCTACAAGAGTTGCTATAGCATTTTCATCTCCAGCCATTTCTCCGCACATTCCACACCATTTTCCTTCTTTGTGTGCTGCATCTATAGTCATCTTTATTAATCTTAATACTGCTGGATGCATTGGATCATAAAGATATGATATTTTTTCATTCATTCTATCTGCAGCTAATGTATATTGTATTAAATCATTAGTACCTATACTAAAGAAATCTACATGTTTAGCAAGTTCATCTGCACATATAGCAGCTGCTGGTATTTCTACCATTATACCGGTTTCTAGATTTTCATTAAATTCTTTTCCCTCTGCTTTTAACTCATTCATACATTCTTTTAACAATTCTTTAGCAGCCTTAAATTCAGATAAAGATGATATCATTGGAAACATTATTTTTAAATTTCCAAAAGCTGATGCTCTAAGTAATGCTCTTAATTGAACTTTAAATAGCTCTTTTCTGTCAAGGCATAATCTTATAGCTCTATATCCTAAGAAAGGATTCATCTCTTCTGGCATTTCTAAATATGGAAGTTTTTTATCTCCACCTATATCTAAAGTTCTTATAACTACAGGTTTTCCTTCCATTTTTTCTACTGCATATTTATAAGATTCAAATTGTTCATCTTCTGATGGCATATTATCTCTATCCATATATAAAAATTCTGTTCTAAAAAGGCCTACACCTTCTCCTCCATTTTCTAATACTTGATGAACATCTTGAGGTTTTCCTATATTTCCACAAACTTCTACTCTTTTTCCTGCTTTAGTAACTGTTTCAACATTTATAAGTTTCTTTAATTCTTCTTTTTCTCTTAAGAAAGATTCTTTACTTTTTTCATACTCTTCTATAGTTTCTTTATCTGGATTTATTATTACTACACCTTCAGTTCCATCAACTATTACTACATCATCATTCTTAACAGATTCAGTTATATCTTTCATACCAACTATAGCTGGTATTTCTAATGTTCTAGCCATTATAGCACTATGAGAAGTCCTTCCACCTATATTAGTTAAAAAAGCTATTACTTTGTCTTTATCTAATTGAGCAGTATCAGATGGAGTTAAATCTTGGGCTACTATTATGGTATCTTTATCTAAATCGTCCATACTATTTACCGATTTCCCCATAATATTTAGCATTATTCTCTTACCTACGTCCTTTATGTCTGCTCCTCTTTCTCTCATGTATTCGTCTTCCATAGAAGCAAATATAGAACTATACATATCAATTACTTCTTGAAGTGCTTTTTCTGAATTAACTTTATTAGATTCTATATTCATTTCTACAGCTCCAGCAAATTCTGGATCATCTAATAACATAATATGACTATCAAAAACTGCTGCTTTTTCTGCTCCTACTTCCTTTTGGGCCTTATCCTTTATTCTTTCAAGTTGCTCTCTGGTATTGCTTAAGGCACTTTTAAATCTTTCTTTTTCTTTCTCTGTGTCATCTATACTCTTTTCTACAACTTCTATATTTATGTCTTCCTTAATAAAAATCTTTCCTATAGCATATCCCTTTGAAGCAGCTATACCTTTTTTCATCATTTTTCCTCCTTATTAATAACCAATACATATAATTTTTTTATTTAAAATATAACCATATAATAATTTAATTAGCAAAAACCATGCCATAAAAATATAAATTTTTTGTGTATTCTTCATAATTATTTCTAATATACTATCAATTATAGTATGCTCTTTTTTATATTTTTTAGATATTCATAAAATCATTGATATTTTTTATCAACTTAAACAGCTGTATATTTATTATATTTTAWAGTATATAATTATAGTGTTAATAAGTTGATATTTTTTAGCATATTATAATATTTTTTGATATTTTTTATCAAGGAGATGTTTTCATGTATAAAAACAATATAGTAGTTCCTATTAATAATGGCATACATACAAGAATAGCTGCTATGATAGTTCATAAAGCCACAGAAATAAAAAACAAATATGGCCTAGACCTCTATATAAAAAGAATGGATTCTAGAGAACCTTTAGCTATTAGTATGTTAGCTTTGATTTCTTTAAAAATAAAGAAACATGAAATAATAGAAATATCCTGTAATAGTACTTCTTCTAAAGCTGAAAGTGCAGTTTTAGAATTATGTGATTTTATTAATTATGATATATCAAAGGAAAACCCTACATCAAAGCTAGATGATATTATAGAAGAAAATACTATAGCCTATGATCAAATATTTACTAATATTCCTATAGGCATATTAGTAATAGATAAAAATAGTAAAATTACTATGGCTAATGACTATTCTTTAAAAATTATAGGTTATTCTTTAAAAGATATATTAGGTAAAAATATCAAGGATATAATACCAAGTTCTGAGTTACCTGATATAATTAAAAATAAATGCTATCATAAAGGTAAAACCCAATACATGGACAATAGAATATTGATAACTAATAGATCTCCTATATATTTTAACGATAAAATTTTAGGTGCTATAAGTGTATTTCAGGATATTTCTGAGCTTGTAGGCATAAAAGAGTTAAACGAAAAATTCAAAAAAATATTAGAAGCTTCCCACGACTTAATTTGTTTTGTAGATGAGAACGGTAAAATAATATATGTTAATCCTTCTTACAAAAAACATTTTTCTATAAATTCTAAAGACATTATTGGTAAAGATATAAAAGAGTCTTCACCAAACAGTCTTATAATGGAAGTATTTAATACTAAAAAGCCAAAGGAAAATGTAATCTATAATAAAGATAATATAAATATTATATCTACTATAGAACCTATTTTTATTGATAATGAATTTAAAGGTGTAATCTCTATATCGAAAACTGTAGATGAGTTAAGAGATCTGACATTAAAACTAACAGAATCTGAAGAGAAACTTATGTACTATAAAAATGAATTAACCCGACATCTACCCTTAAGTTCTTCCTTTAAGTCTATAATAGGCTGGAATAGCTCTCTAAAAGATTGTTTATCTATAGCAGAAAAAGCCTCTAAATCAACTTCTACTGTTCTTGTTAGAGGGGAAAGTGGTACCGGCAAAGAAATCATAGCTAATGCTATACATGATAATAGTTCTAGAAAAAATAAACCTTTTGTTAGAGTAAACTGCGCAGCCATACCGGAAAATCTTTTAGAAAGTGAACTTTTTGGTTTTGAAAAGGGAGCCTTTACAGGGGCCATAAAAAAGAAACCTGGTAAATTTAATATTGCAGATGGAGGTACAATTTTTTTAGATGAAATAGGTGATCTACCTATTTCCATGCAAGTAAAACTATTAAGAGTTCTTCAAGAAAAAGAGTTTGAAAGTGTGGGAGGAATTAAAACTCAAAAGGTAGATGTTAGAATAATTGCTGCTACTAATAGGAATTTAGAAGATATGATTAAAGATAATACCTTCAGAGAAGATCTTTATTACAGACTAAATGTTTTAAATATATCTTTGCCACCTCTTCGTCATAGAAAGCAAGATATAAATCTTTTGGTAGAACACTTTATAAATAAAATTAATCCTAAACTTAATAAAAACATAGCAGGTATAAATAAGGGCGCTCTTTTAAAACTACAACAATACGATTGGCCTGGAAATATCCGTGAATTAGAAAACATCGTGGAAAGGGCTATGAATATGTGTGATAAATCCATAATAACTGTTAAAGATTTACCCTTTTATATATCCAATAACTCTTTTGATGATAGTTATAACTTTACTATAAATGAAGACAACTTAAAAACACTAGAAGAATATGAAAAAGAAATCATTAATTTAGCTATGAAAAAATATAAAAGTTTTAATAAGGCAGGTAAAGCCTTAGGTATAACTCACAGAACAGTGTCTCTAAAATGTAAAAAGTATAATATAAACCCGGAAATTTATAAATAGCATTCTTATCATAAAAGTGAGCTTTCTCAAAATAGATTTAATCTTAATATAGTAAAGATAAAAAATGCCTGTAATAAGCTTTAATAGTTCTAACTCTAGCGAAATGAATTAATTTATGAAATTTATTTTTTATCTTTGCGGTGTTAAAATTAAATCTATTTTATTTTGAGACATACTACATTATGTTCTATTAAATAATAAGTTTTTTATAAAAACACTTAAAATAAATTTTAAATTTATTAATTTTTAAACCCAACTATATCTTTATACTAATAAAATTTTAAATAATACTTAATTTAACTATTAAAAGTTCAGACTATTTTATTAAAGCTTTAAATTCCTCGGAATTTTTTACTGGTTCAAAATCTTCTTCATGTTTAGCTTCTTCTTTTACTCCTGGAGAAATCTCTATAGCTTTTTTCAAGCATTCAACTGTATTCTTTACGTCCCCTCTTCTTCCATAAATACTTGCTTTGCCATAATAACTCCATTCATATTTTTCTATGTCTAAAGCTTTATCATACCATTTTAAAGCTTCGTCAAACCTTTCATATAATTCATAAGCTAAAGCTTTATTAAACCTAGCATATCCATAATCAGGATTTATATCTAATGATTTATCTATATTTTTCATACCTTCTTCAAAATTTCCACTATAACATAATGCTATCCCTTTTATGTTATATGCCTTATAAAAATTACTGTCTTCTTTTATAACTTCATCTTGAACTTTTATAGCTTCATCATATTTTTTATCAAAAAATAGTTTCTTACCTTTTTCACATTTTTCCTCTAATTCTTTATTAATTTTACTTTTACTATCTTTATTATTTTTTTTATCTTTACTTTCTAATTTTATAGAAGTGTTATTCTCTGTGTTTTTATTAATATTATTATTTTGAGATTGTTTTAAATTATTGTAATAAATACTAAATATAGCTACTATAGATAATATTATAAATATACTTAATTTAGTCTTTGTTGAGAATTTACTCCAAAAACCCTTTCCAAATTTATTGTCTTTTCTCATTACATTCCCCTCTATTCTATATTTGAAAAGTAAATATTTAATATTATTAATCTTTAAATTTCTATACTATTATAAACTTTTTAAATAATTTTCTACCCCGGCTTCATATAAATTATTTCCTTTAGAATCTATTATAACAGTAACGGGTAAATTTTCTACTTCTAACTTTCTAATAGCTTCTGAATCTAAGTCTTCATAAGCTATAACTTCTGATTTTTTTATACTTTTAGATATTAAAGCTGCTGCTCCACCTATTGCTCCAAAATACACTGCTTTATTTTTTACTATAGATTCTATAACCTGTTTAGACCTTTTACCTTTACCTATCATACCTTTTAATCCTAAATTCAATAGTTTGGGCGTATATGTATCCATCCTATAACTTGTAGTTGGTCCTGCTACTCCTATTTCCATACCAGGCTTAGCTGGAGTAGGCCCAACATAATATATTATTGAATTTTTCACTTCGAAGGGTAAATTCTTCCCTTCTTCTAAAGCACTAACTAATCTTTTATGTGCTGCATCTCTAGCTGTATATATTGTACCTGTAATTAAGACCATATCTCCTGCTTTTAAGCCTTTGATTTTATCCTCAGTTAATGGAGTATTTATTTTTATTTTCATTAAAATCACCTGCTCTTTATATCTCCCTTAGAATATACTAAAGGGACTTATATTTACTTATTTTATACATAGAATATATAAACAATATAATATAAACTATAATTTTTATATTATTTCCTCTTTATGTCTAGTAACATGACAGCTTACATTTACTGCTACTGGTAAACCTGCTATATGAGTTGGGAAAGTTTCTATATTAACTGCCAATGCTGTAGTTTTTCCACCAAAACCTTGAGGCCCTATACCTAAACTATTAATTTTTTCTAACAATTCTTCCTCTAAATCCTTATAAAATTTATTTTTATTTCTTGAATCTATAGGTCTTAAAAGTGCCTTTTTAGACAAATAAGCACATTTGTCAAAAGTTCCTCCTATGCCAACTCCTACAACTATAGGTGGACATGGATTAGGGCCTGCTTCTTTAACCACATCTAAAATAAAATTTTTTATACCTTCTAATCCATCTGCTGGTTTTAACATAGCTATCTTACTCATATTTTCTGATCCAAATCCCTTTGGAGCTACGGTTATTTTTATTTTATCCCCTTGAACTATATTATAATATATTACTGCTGGAGTATTATCTCCTGTATTTATTCTTTCTATAGGGTCACTAACTACAGATTTTCTTAAATATCCTTCCTTGTACCCTTCTGCTATACCTTCATTAATAGAATCTTGTAGAGACCCTCCAATTATATGAACATCTTGCCCTATTTCAATAAATATACATGCCATACCCGTATCCTGGCATAAAGGTATATTTTCTTCTTTAGCTATATGTATATTTTCTTCTATAGTTTGTAAAACTTCTCTAGATATATTCCAAGTTTCTTCTTCTCTACATTGTACTATTTTGTCACTTACATCTTTAGGCAAATAATAATTAGCTTCTATACATAATTTTTTCACTACTTTTTTTATAGTATTTACTGATATTTCCCTCATTTTATCCTCCAAAATACAATATTTTAAAACACGTACTTATGAATATTATAGTTTAATTATATGCTCTTTTCTACATCAATTTACAGGAATATTTATAAAAATAGGCTCATATATTTCCTTGGAAATATATGAGCCTATTTTTACTCTTTATCATTGAAATAATCATCTACCGATTTAACTATAGCTTTTGATATCTTCTTTTGATAATCGGTACTTTTCAATTTATCTAATTCCATAGAATTAGATAAAAAACCACATTCTACAATAACTGAAGGCATTTCATCATTATTCCTTAATATTTTATAACTATTTTTTGCTGCTTTTTCTTTTCTTTTATTGTTTTCGTCTAATTCTTTCCTTAAATTATTTTGTAGTATATGTGCAAATCTTTTACTATCCTCATTATTTGAATACCATACTTGAGCCCCATAATATTGTCTTTGATCAAACATATTTAAATGTATGCTTATAAACATGTCACACTCACTAGTTTTTTTAAGTTCACATCTTTTATTCAAGTCCTCTATTTTTTTCTGTCTAACTCTTTGTCCTTTATCTTCTGAATATAGACCGCTATCATCTTCTCTTGTCATTACAACCTTATAACCTTCTTTTTTAAGATTTTTCTTTAATATTTTACTTATCTCTAAATTTATTTCCTTCTCTAAAGTACCATCTCTAGCTACTGCTCCTCCATCCATTCCACCATGACCTGGATCTATAAGAATAATCTTTTTTTCTTTAATACCATTTAAGCTGCTAAAAGCATTAATCCTTATTATAAAACCAAGACTTATAAATATTATAAGGGTTGCTAATACTAATTTCTTATTATAAATCTTCAAAGTTTCCTCCTTATATATTAGTATTTCATTTAATATTATGCTATATGATTGAAATTTATAATAGGATTAATATAGTTTTATATTAAGCTTATAAAAAATTATTTCAATATCTCTAAATAGAAGTGTAAAAATTTCATTTTAAATTATTAATTATTATCATAAAAAACTCCACCTAATTAGGCAGAGTTTTTTACAATCTAATGTTAACCTTAAACTAATATTTTTAATGTAACTTTTTAATTGAATTATTATATATTATCTGTTTATAACAGTTTGTGCTATATTTGTACAATGATCTCCAACTCTTTCAAAATTGTTTATAATATCTAAAAATATAGCACTAGCATTGGCATTACAAGTTCCCTTGTTTAATCTTCTTATATTAGTTTCTCTTAACTGTTCTTCTAAATTATCTATTTTTTCTTCAACATACATAACACTTTGAGATCTTTCCACATCGTTACTTTCAAAACCTTCAATAGTTCTTGTTAAAGAATCTAATGTATAATTAAATAAATGTTTTATATCATATGTAGCATCATCTGAAAATTGAATCCTTTTTTCTATTTTTTCACTAGTTAAATCTATTATGTTTTCCGCATGGTCTCCTATTCTTTCTATATCATTTACCACATGAAACATAGAACCTACTAAATTTAACTGTTTATCAGATAATTTTAAGTTATTCAATTTAACCAAATATGTAGTTATACTCTTGTTTAGTATATTTATAAGTTTTTCATTTTCATATACTTTACTTACTAATTCTAAATCATTTTTTTCAAATGCATCTATGGATAATTGCAAATTTTCTTTAGCTTTATTCGCCATTCTTACCACTTCTTTTATGGTTTGATTGATAGCTATTGTAGGATTTTCTAATAATCTTTCGTCTATGTACTTAGGAGCCATCTTTTCATATGGATCACTGCCCGGTATCATCTTATTAACAAATGCAACAATATATTTTATAAACCATATTTGTATAAATGTGTTAACTAAATTAAATATGGTATGTGCATTAGCAATTTGTCTTCCTACATCTCCTGGAGTTAGGTTAGTAACTACTCTAACAAAAGGAGTTAATGGAACTAAAATAAATGCAAATATTACTGTTCCTATAACATTAAAAGTTAAATGAAATAAAGCTGCTTTTCTTGCATTTTTAGATGCACCAATACTAGCTAATAATGCTGTTACGCAAGTACCAATGTTATCTCCAAATAATATTGGTAATGCTGCTGATAATGGAAGTACCCCATTACTTGATAAAGCTATTAATATACCTATAGTAGCAGAGGAACTTTGAACTATAGCTGTCATTCCCATACCTACAACTATTCCTAAAAATACATTATGTGATAATGATAAAGCTAAACTTTTAAAGGCTTCGCTTTGCCCTAATGGAGCCATAGCTTCTTTCATTATTTCCATTCCCATGAATAATATACCAAAACCTAGTATTATATTACCTATTTCTTTAGTCTTTTTCTTTTTAGCAAATAAAACTATTGCAGTTCCTACACCTACAAATAATGGAGCTCCAGCAGTAACATTAAAAGCTACTAGTTGTCCTGTAACTGTAGTCCCTATATTAGCTCCCATAATAACCCCTGCTGCTTGTGTTAAAGTCATTAAACCTGCATTTACAAATCCAACAACCATAACTGTAGTAGCACTACTACTTTGAATTACGCCTGTTACTACTACGCCTGTTAATACACCTTTTACAGGGTTAGAAGTTACTTTTTCAAAAAAAACCTTTACTTTTTCTCCTGCTACATTTTGCAATCCATCTCCCATTAAGTTCATGCCATAGATGAATAAACCTAACCCACCAATAAGACCTGTTAACATAGCAAATACATTCATATTTGTCCTCCTAATTTAAATATTGTCATCCCATACCTTATTATTATAGTAGATATTAAGATAATTTAAAATAGTTTTAACATAGAATTAACATAGAAAACTTTTCTATATTAAAAATTATATTTGTTTTTCATCTTTATTTTCAATTTTAATATTTATATTAATAATGGAATTAAATATTAAATGAGTTTAAATCACTCTTATTGTTATAAAAAATCCTGTGGATAATAAAATCTTATTTTAATGTAATTTTATGTAATAAAAAAGGAAAGACAAAATATAGTCTTTCCTCTTGATTCCATATTATCTCTTTGAGAATTGTGGAGATCTTCTTGCTTTCTTTAATCCATATTTCTTTCTTTCTTTCATTCTTGGATCTCTTGTTAAGAAACCTGCTTTCTTTAATGATGGTTTCATATTTTCATCAGCTTTTACAAGAGCTCTAGATATACCATGTCTTACTGCTCCTGCTTGACCTGTAAATCCACCGCCGTGAACATTTACTAATACATCATATTTGTCCTTTGTTTCTGTTAACACTAATGGTTGGTTAACTATTACTCTTAATGTTTCTATTGGAAAATAGTTTTCTATATCTCTGTTATTTATTATTACTTTTCCATCTCCAGCTACAAGTCTTACTCTTGCTACTGATTTTTTTCTTCTTCCAGTTCCAAAATACTGTACTTTAGCCATTTTTTATCCTCCCTTCAGCCTGCAATTAGTATCTTAATTCTAATACTTCTGGTTTTTGAGCTTCTTGATTGTGTTCTGCTCCTTTATAAGCCTTTAATTTCTTTAACATTTTTCTTCCTAAAACTCCGCTTGGAAGCATTCTTCTAACTGCTTCTTCAAATACGAACTCAGGTTTTTTAGCTATTGCTTCTCTGTATGGTATTTCCTTTAATCCACCTGGATATAATGAATGATGTCTTAATAATTTTTGATCTAATTTTTTACCTGTTAATACCACTTTTTCAACATTTATAACTATTACATTATCACCTGTATCAACATGTGGTGTATATGTAGGTTTATGTTTACCTCTTAATATTGATGCAACTTGGCTAGCTACTCTTCCTAATGGCTTACCAGCAGCGTCCACTATATACCATTTTCTTTCAACTTCATGTGGTTTAGCTATATATGATTTCATCATTTTCCCTCCCTAACTATTTTACATAAAACGTTCTTCTATATAAAGATCCGGGGCTAGTGAATCTATTATACTATACAAACAAAGTTATTATAATACAATCTGCCCGGTGTGTCAATAGTATTAATAAAATACTTCCTTTAAACACAGCCCAGATGAAGGCACACATTTACCTGCTTTCCTTCTGTCTTTTGATTTTATAACATACTCTATATATTCTGGTTCTCTTTTATTTAATCCAATTTCTATCAATGTACCTACTATTATTCTTACCATGTTATAAAGAAAACCATCACCTGTAATTATAAACTTTATAAGATCACCGCTTTTATTTATTTCAAATTTACTTATGGTTCTCACTGAGGTTTTCACACTACTTCCTTTTGTTTGAAATGCAGAAAAATCATGTGTTCCTATAAAATATTTTGATGCTATTTTCATTTTATCTATATCAAGTTTATATTTAAAATGGAAAACATAATTTCTTCCTATAGCTATAGGTTCAGATTTATTTAAAATTGTATATTCATAAGTTTTGCCCTTACTACAAAATCTAGAATGAAATTCACTACTAACTTCTTCTGAACTTAAAACTACTATATCTGGTGGTAAATTATTATTAATTACTCTTTGCAAATTTTCAGGCGGTATTCTAGAATTAGTAAAAAAATTACACATATATCCTTTAGCGTGAACCCCTGAATCAGTTCTACTTGCTCCTGTAATTTCTACTTTTTCTTTAGTTATATTACTTATAACCTTCTCTAACGTACCTTGTAATGTAATAAATTTTTCATTTTTTTGTTTTTGCCATCCACAATAATTTGTTCCATCATATTCAAGTTTTAACTTTATATTTTTCACTAAGTCCACATCCTGCTCCAAATAGATAGTATAACTAAAATCAAAGTAAATGCTGTTGCTACATAATCTCTTGAAGAAAAGGAAAGTTCTTTCATCCTAGTTCTTCCCTCTCCTCCCCTATAGCATCTTGCTTCCATAGCCATAGCTAGTTCATCTGCTCGTCTAAATGAACTAATAAAAAGTGGGACTAGTAGTGGTATTAAATTTTTAGCCCTTTGTATTAGATTACCTGACTCAAAATCTGCACCTCTAGCCATTTGTGCTTTCATAATTTTATCAGTTTCATCCATAAGTGTTGGTATAAATCTTAAAGCTATAGTCATCATCATAGCAAGCTCATGAGCTGGAACTCCTATTTTTCTTAATGGATTTAGTAATTTTTCTATTCCATCTGTAAGTTCTATAGGCGATGTTGTTAGCGTTAATAATGATGTTCCTATTATTAAAAATACTAATCTTAGGACCATAAATATAGCTAATCTTACCCCTTCCTTATATATAGTAATAAACTTCCACTTAAATAATAATGTATCTCCTGGTGTTAAAAACAGGTTTAAAATAGCTGTTATTATCACTAATATAAGTATAGGTTTCAGTCCCTTATATATATATTTAAATTTTATTTGAGAAATTAATATAGCTACTAAAGTAAATAGCACTATAAATATATAGCCTTTAAAATTATTAACTATAAAAAGGTCAATTATATATATAAGGGATATAATTATCTTAACTCTTGGATCTAACTTATGCACAAAAGAATCTCCTGGTATATATTGTCCTATTGTTATATCCTTTATCATTTAATAATTCCCTCACTTTTAAGTGATTTTAATAATTCTTTTTTAGCTTTTTCTATAGTATAAATATTATCTGGCAAATTAAAACCTTTTTTTCTTAATTTTTGTACTAAATAGGTAACTTCTGGTGCTGCTAATCCTATACTTTCAAGAGCATCGATCTCTTTAAATACTTCACAAGGCTTTCCTTGTAGTACACATTTTCCTTTATGCATAACTAATATTTTATCCGCAAACTTAGCAACATCCTCCATGCTATGTGAAACAAGAATTATAGTCATATTATATTCTTTTCTTAATGCTTGAATTTTACTATATATATCATCTCTAGCTTTAGGGTCCAAACCCGCTGTAGGTTCATCTAATATTAATATTTTAGGTTCCATAGCTACTACTCCTGCTATAGCTACTCTTCTCTTTTGACCTCCACTTAATTCAAATGGAGATTTATCCTTATAGACTTCATAATCTAATCCTACTATATTCATTGCTCTTTTTACTCTATTTAAAATTTCTTCTTGATTTAAGCCTAAATTAATAGGTCCAAAAGCAATATCTTTCTCTATGGTTTCTTCAAATAGTTGATACTCAGGGTATTGAAATACAAGTCCAACTTTTTTTCTTATAGAACTTAATTTTACCCCTTTATCTGCTATATTTACATTATCTATTATAATATTTCCTGATTTAGGTTTTAGCAACCCATTTATATGCTGAATTAATGTAGACTTACCTGAACCGGTATGCCCAATTAAAGCAACAAATTCTCCATCTTCTATGGTTATATTTATATTATCTATTGCCTTCTTCTCGAAAGGTGTTCCTTCCATATATACATGTGTTAAATTTTCTATTTTAATTGACATAATTCATCCACCATTTCATCTATAGTTAATATATCTGATGGTATTTCCACATTGTGCTGTCTCAAATAATAGGCTATTTCTGTCATTTGAGGTACATCTAACCCTATTTCTTTCATCATTTCTACTTCTTTAAATATTTCCTTAGGAGTTCCTTCTTTTATTACTTTAGCAGAATCCATTACTATAACTTTATCTGCTTCTACTGCTTCCTCCATAAAATGAGTTATAAGAACTATTGTTATACCATATTTTTTATTTACTTCCTTAATGGTATTAACTACTTCTAATCTTCCTGAAGGATCTAACATAGCTGTAGGTTCATCAAATATAATACATTCTGGTCTCATAGCTAATACACCAGCAATGGCTACTCTTTGCTTTTGTCCTCCAGATAGTAAATGCGGTGCATGTCTTCTATAGTCATACATATTTACCTTCTTAAGTGACTCATCTACCCTAGATCTTATTTCCTGTTGAGGAATTCCTAAATTTTCTGGTCCAAAGGCTACATCCTCTTCTACTATAGTAGCTACAATTTGATTATCTGGATTTTGAAAAACCATTCCAGCTTTATTTCTTATATTCCATGTGTTTTCCAAATTTCCAGTATCCAAATTGTCTACATACACTTTACCTTCTGAAGGTATTAAAAGAGAATTCATGTGCTTAGCTATAGTTGACTTGCCTGATCCATTTCTACCTAAAATAACTACAAAATCACCTTTTTTTATAGTTAAATTAACATTATCTAATGCAATTTTTTGAGTATTTTCATCCTCTTTATTAGATTCATACTTATATGTAACATTATTACATTTAATCATCTCATTCATACCAAACACCTCAAATATGAAGCTATAAATTAAAGTTTATATTATAGCAAAATGGGGACTAAGTTAACTTTATACTTAATCCCCAAACAATTATACTAATTCTAGTATAACTACTTCAGCTCCGTCGCCTCTTCTTGGGCCAACTTTATATATTCTTGTGTATCCACCATTTCTTTCAGCATACTTAGGAGCTATTTCTTCAAATAGTCTTTGTACTACTGCTTCTTCTGTTACAAAAGAAAGTACTTGTCTTCTTGCATGAAGATCTCCTCTCTTTGCAAGGGTTATCATTTTTTCAGCAATACTTCTAGTTTCTTTAGCTCTAGTTTCTGTAGTTTCTATTTTACCATGCTTTAAAAAACTAGTTACAAGATTTCTAAGCATTGCTTTACGTTGATCAGTTGGACGACCTAATTTACGATATCCTGCCATCTCTCCTATACCTCCTTACCTTAAACTGCCTATATTAACTTTACTAATCTTCACTTTTTCTTAAACCTAATCCTAAAGCTTCTAACTTTTGTTCTACTTCTTCTAAGGACTTTTTACCAAGGTTTCTAACTTTCATCATATCATCCATGCTTCTTTCGCATAGTTCTTGAACTGTATTTATTCCAGCTCTCTTTAAGCAGTTATAACTTCTTACTGAAAGATCTAGCTCTTCAATTGTCATTTCTAGAACCTTTTCTTTCTTATCTTCTTCTTTTTCAACCATGATTTCCATATCATCTGCATGATCAGTTAAAGTCATAAATAACTTAAAGTGCTCTATAAGAATTTTAGCTGATAAACTTACAGCTTCTTCTGGTCTTATAGTTCCATTAGTCCAAACTTCTATAGTCAATTTATCATAGTCTGTTATTTGGCCAACTCTAGTATTTTCAACGGAAAAGTTAACTCTTTTAACAGGTGTATAAATTGAATCCACTGCTATACTTCCTATTGACATATCCTTAGTTTTGTTTTTATTTTGAGTTACATAGCCCCTACCACGATTAACGTTGATTTCCATATACATTTTACCATTTTCGTCAAGGGTTGCTATATGTAAATCTTTGTTTATTACTTCAACATCTCCGTCTGTTTTGATATCAGCTGCTGTAACTTCTTTAGGTCCAACTTCATCTATATATATAGTTTTTGGACCCTCTCCATTCATAGTAAGTGCTAAACATTTGATGTTAAGAATTAATTCTGTAACATCCTCTTTTACACCTTGTACTGTTGAAAACTCATGAAGAACACTATCAATTTTTATATGGTCTGCAGCAACTCCAGGTAATGATGATAAAAGAATTCTTCTCAAAGCATTACCAAGAGTTATTCCATAACCTCTTTCTAATGGTTCAATGACAAATTTACCATAAGAACCATCTTCAGCATTTTCAACACATTCTATTTTTGGCTTTTCTATTTCTAACATTCTTAACCCTCCTCATTTATTAATATTTATACTTTTTGAGGGCAACTGATCTAAATAAAATTATTTATTATTTGCTGTATAACTCAACTATTAATGTTTCGTTAACAGGTACATCTATATCTTCTCTTGCTGGTTGTCTTTCTACTTTTCCTTCAAAGCCTTCAACATTTCCTGATAACCATGCTGGTAATGTTTTTGGATTTTCTGCAAAAGTTTTGAATTTTTCTGTTGCTTTACTCTTATCACATACTGTTATAACATCATTAGCTGAAACTTGGTATGATGGTATATCTACCTTTTTACCATTAATTAAAAAATGTCCATGAGTAACTAATTGTCTAGCTTCTGTTCTTGAGTTGCCATATCCTAATCTAAATACTACATTGTCTAATCTCATTTCTAAAAGTCTTAACAAGTTTTCACCTGTTATTCCTCTTCTTCTATCAGCTTCTTCATAATATCCTCTAAATTGACGTTCTAAGATACCATAAATTCTCTTAGCTTTTTGTTTTTCTCTTAATTGTAATCCATAGTTAGATACTTTTTTTCTACTTTGACCATGTTGTCCTGGTGCGTATCCTCTTCTAGCGAATGCGCATTTATCTGTATAACATCTATCTCCCTTAAGGAATAGTTTTAATCCTTCTCTTCTGCAAAGTCTGCAAGTTGCTCCAGTATATCTAGCCATTAAATTTTACACCTCCTATTACTATATTATATTACTATACTCTTCTTCTCTTTGGTGGTCTACAACCATTATGTGGTATTGGAGTTACATCCTTTATTAAAGTAACTTCTAGACCTGCTGCTTGTAAAGATCTTATAGCAGCTTCTCTTCCTGAGCCCGGTCCTTTTACATAAACTTCTATGCTTTTTAATCCATGTTCCATAGCCGCTTTAGCTGCTGTTTCTGCAGCCATTTGTGCCGCAAATGGTGTGCTTTTTCTTGAACCTCTAAAACCTAATCCACCTGCACTTGCCCAAGACAAAGTATTACCAACACTGTCAGTAATTGTAACTATTGAATTGTTGAAAGTTGATTTTATATGTGCACAACCATGTTCAACATTTTTTCTTTCTTTTTTTCTTCTACTTCTTTTAGCTTTTATTCCTGCTGCCATGCCTTTCCCTCCTTACCTTATTTTTTCTTCTTTCCACCTATAGCTCTCTTTGGACCTTTTCTTGTTCTAGCGTTAGTCTTAGTCTTTTGACCTCTAACTGGAAGGTTTCTTCTATGTCTTATTCCTCTATAAGATCCAATTTCAACTAATCTCTTTATGTTAAGTTTAATTTCTCTTCTTAAGTCACCTTCAACTTTTACATTTTTATTAACGTAATCTCTGATTGCATTAACTTCTTCTTCTGATAAGTCTTTAACTCTTGTATCTGGATTTACTCCAGTAGCTTTTAATATTTCTTGAGAAGTTGGTAAGCCAATTCCGTATATATATGTTAGACCGATTTCTACTCTTTTTTCTTTTGGTAGGTCTATACCTGAAATTCTTGCCATTAAAGTTTACACCTCCTGAATACCTACTTATTAATTTATATTTATATCAAAGTTTTAGGCCAATGGTATATTTTTATACCATAGTCAGCCGCTCCTAAAACCATTTATTAGCCTTGTTTTTGTTTGTGTTTAGGATTTTCACAAATAACCATTACTTTACCTTTTCTTTTTATAACCTTGCATTTTTCGCATATAGGTTTAACTGATGGTCTTACTTTCATCAATAACCCCTCCTTATTATTTGGCTCTCCAGGTTATTCTTCCTCTGGTTAAATCGTATGGAGAAAGTTCTACAGTTACTTTATCACCTGGTAAAATTCTTATGAAATTCATTCTTAATTTTCCTGATATATGTGCAATTATTTTATGACCGCTTTCTAATTCTACTTCAAACATAGCATTAGGTAGAGATTCTAAAACAGTACCTTGCATTTCAATTACATCATCTTTTGACATAAGGTATTCAAACCTCCTTATTAACTTGATGAGACTGTATAAATTTTTTTATTACAGAATTTTTAATGTTGTTACCTGTTGCCTTTAGATTTATTATATCTTCACAAATAATATTGGTAAATATCAAATGTTTATTTTTTTTCTTTTTAGGTTTATCTAAAGTATGAATATCTCCATCACAAATATACACATAATTTTCATCTAGTATATCTATTATAATGAAACTATTATCTTTATCCCTACCTGATTTTGATAAAACTAATCTACCAATCTGGCACTCTTTAGCCAATATATTCACCTCTATTAAATTAAAGTGGTTATTTTAGGTCCATCATTTAGTATAGCCACAGTATTCTCATAATGAGCAGATAAACTACCATCTACAGTAACTACAGTCCATTTATTTGGTTCAACTTTTACATTGAAGTCTCCTATATTAACCATAGGCTCAATAGCTAAACACATTCCTTTTGACAATTTAGGTCCCCTGCCTGGTCTACCAAAGTTAGGTACTTCTGGATCCTCATGCATATTCTTTCCTATGCCATGACCTACATAATCCCTTACAATAGAAAATCCATAACTTTCAACATATTCTTGAATAGCTGCAGATATATCAGTTAATCTATTGCCAACTTTAGCTTTTTCTATACCTTTGAAAAAACTATTTTTTGTAACTTCTATTAACTTAGCAGCTTCTTCTGACACATTTCCTACTGGAAATGTTCTTGCTGCATCACCCTGATATCCATTTAGAACAGCTCCACAATCTATACTAATTATGTCTCCTTCATTTAGAATTCTATCTTTATTTGGTATTCCATGAACTACTTCATTATTCACAGATGCACATATAGAAGCTGGGAAACCATAATATCCTTTAAAAGATGGTTTGGCATTTCTGCCTAATATAATCTCTTCTGCGATTCTATCTAACTCTCCAGTGCTTATTCCTGGCTTTACATATTTTTCTAAAGTGTCTAAGGCTTCAGCAACAACTCTTCCTGCTTTTAACATGTATTCTATTTCAGAATCAGTTTTTATTGTTATCATTATTTATCTCTCCCTAAGATATTTGAAATATTACCAAATACCTCATCAATTGATTCAGTCCCATTAACCTCTGAGATTATACCATTGTCTTTATAATAATTTATAAGCGGATAAGTTTGTTTGCTGTAAACTTCTAATCTTTCTTTTACTGTTGCTTCTGTATCATCTTTTCTTTGAATTAATTCATTATCACATATATCACATTTTCCTTCTATTTTAGGAGGATTAAATCTTATGTGATAACTTGCACCACAAGATGTGCAAACTCTTCTACCAGTCATTCTTTCCAAGATAAATTCTTCAGGCACCTTAATTAATAGTGCCACATCTAAATCCTTATTTATGCCCTTTAAAAATTCATCTAAAGCTTCTGCTTGAGCAACTGTTCTTGGAAAACCATCTAAAAGGAAACCATTATCACAATCATCTTTTGTTAATCTATCTTTAACTATTCCTATAGTTACCTCATCTGGTACTAATTGACCATTATCTATATATCTTTTTGCTTCTATTCCTAAAGGAGTCTTCTCCTTTATGTTTGCCCTAAATATATCACCTGTTGATATATGAGGAATAGAAAATTTTTCACTTATTAATTTTGCTTGAGTTCCTTTACCTGCTCCTGGAGGACCTAACAAAATTACACGCATCCATAATCATCTCCAAAACATTTTTATTTTAAGAAACCTTGATAGTGACGCATAACTAATTGAGATTCCATTTGTCTTATAGTATCTAATGCAAATCCAACCATAATTAGCATACTTGTTCCTCCAAAGGATATACCTTGAAACTTACTATATGTTGCCATAATTATTGGGAATATTGCTATAATAGCTGCAAAAGTTCCACCAATTATAGAGCTCTTTGTTATTACTCTTTCTATATATTCCGCTGTAGGTTCCCCTGGTCTTATTCCTGGTATAAATCCAGATGACTTATGCATATTTTCTGCCATTTCATCAGGTTTAAAAGTTACCACTGTATAAAACCAAGTAAAGAACACTGTTAATACAAAATATAACACAATATAAGCAATACTTTTATCTCTAAAAGGACTGTACTTATTTAAAGTAATAAACTTATAAAAAGCTGATTCTGGCCAAAATTGACCAATAGTAAGTGGAAATTGCATTACTGATATAGCAAATATAATACCTATAACCGCAGAGGAATTAACATTTATTGGTATGTGTGTAGATTGACCCTTATAAATTTTATTTCCTACTGCTCTTCCAGCATATTGGACAGGTATCCTTCTTTCACCTAAATTCATTATTACAACCAATAAGAACAATGCTAAAGCTATTACTATAAACATTATAACTTCCACAAAATTTACTGTTTCAGCCTTTTGAAGTCCTACTATGCTATATATAGTTGATGGAAATCTAGACACTATGTTAACAAATATTATTAGTGATATTCCGTTACCTATACCTTTTTCTGTTATTTTATCACCGAACCACATTAAAAAAGTTGATGCAGTAGTTAATGTTATTATAATTATGAATAAATTTAACTTTGATCCATCTCTAAGTGCTCCAGCACGAGCAATTATCGCATATGTACTGAATGCTTGAATAACACCAAGTATAACTGCACCATACCTAGTATATTGTTGAATTTTTTTTCTTCCCTCTTCTCCTTCTTTTGAAAGACTTTCCAAAGAAGGTAACGCAATTGTAAGTAATTGCATTATGATTGAGGAATTAATATACGGTACAACACCCATAGCAAATATGCTAAATCTACTAAAAGCTCCTCCAGATATTAAATCATAAAACCCAAATAATGATCCATTTTGCGTGAGGTTAGCTAATTTAGATGTATCAATTCCAGGAACTGGGATATAATTTCCCATCCTGAAAATTGCTATCATAAATAAAGTAAAAATTAATCTTTTCCTTAAATCAGGAACTTTCCAAGCATTACGTAGGGTTGATAGCATTTATATCACCTCAACTTTTCCTCCTGCTGCTTCGATCTTTTCAATAGCTGATTTAGAGAACTTTGCTGCTTTAACAGTTAATTTTTTTTCTATATTACCATTTCCTAAAATTTTAACTCCATCTTTAACTTTTTTTACTACTCTTTTTTCAACTAAAAGTTCTGGAGTTACAACTGTTCCATCTTCAAAACAATTTAATCTATCAAGATTTATTGCTGCATATTCTTTAGCAAATATGTTTTTGAAACCTCTTTTTGGAAGTCTTCTATATAAAGGCATTTGACCACCTTCAAAGCCTGGTCTTACTCCACCACCGCTTCTAGAGTTTTGTCCGTTTTGACCTTTTCCGCTTGTTTTGCCTAGTCCAGAGCCTGTTCCTCTACCTACTCTTTTTGATGCTTTATTTGCACCTTCAGCTGCTTTTAATTCGTGAAGTTTCATCTAATTACACCTCCTCTTACTATGCTTCTTCTACTTTTAATAAGTAACTTACCTTTTTTATCATTCCACTTATTTGAGGAGTTTCCTCATGTTCAACTATGTTACCAATCTTTTTTAGTCCAAGAGCATTAACAGTAGCTATTTGATCTTTTTTTCTACCTATTAAGCTCTTAACTAATGTTATTTTAACCTTAGCCACGGCCAGTTACCTCCTAACCTAAAATCTCTTCTACAGTCTTACCTCTAAGTTTAGCTATATCTTCAACTGTTCTTAATCTTGCTAATCCATCTATTGTAGCATTAACCATATTTGTTGGATTATTAGAACCTTTTGATTTAGCTCTAACGTCCTTTAATCCAGCAAGTTCAAGTACGGCTCTAACAGGACCACCTGCTATAACTCCTGTACCTTCTTTAGCTGTCATTATAAGAACTTCTCCCTTACCGAATTTTCCGATTATATCATGTGGTACAGTAGTTCCTACTGTTTTAACTTCAACTATGTTCTTTTTAGCATCTTCTATTGCTTTTCTTATTGCTTCAGGTATTTCTATAGATTTTCCTGTACCAACACCAACGTGTCCTGCTTCGTCTCCAACAACAACTAGTACGCTAAATCTAAAGTTTCTACCACCTTTAACAACCTTAGCAACTCTGTTTATATGAACAACTTTTTCTTTTAAATTTAAAGTGCTAGGATCAATTCTCATTTATTTCCCTCCTTTTTTTAAAAATCAAGACCTGCTTCTCTTGCACCTTCTGCAAGTTCTTTAATTCTTCCGTGATATATGAATCCGCCTCTGTCAAATACAACTTTTTTTAATCCCTTTTCTAACGCTTTCTCAGCTACCATTTTTCCAACTAATTTAGCGCCTTCTTTGTTGCTTCCTAAACCATCGAATCCTTTTTCTGCACTTGAAGCAGCAACTAATGTCTTTCCTTCTACATCATCTATTAATTGAGCATATATATGTTTTTCACTTCTATATACTGATAGTCTTGGACGTTCAGCTGTTCCGAAAATCTTTTTACGAACTCTCATATGACGTCTTTCTCTTGATTGAGATCTATCATTCTTCTTAAACATAGGTTTCACTCCTTTCCGTTATTTCTTACCAGTCTTACCTTCCTTACGTCTTATAACTTCATTTTCGTATTTAATTCCTTTTCCTTTGTAAGGTTCAGGTTTTCTCCATTTTCTTATGTCTGCTGCTACAGCACCTACTAATTCTTTATCTATACCTTTAACTTTTACCTTAGTTCCACCTTCAACTTCAAATTCTACTCCTGAAGCTGCTTCCATTTCAACTGGATGTGAGAATCCAAGGCTAAGTACTAATTTCTTTCCTTGTAATTGCGCTCTATAACCAACACCTATTAATTCTAATGTTTTAACGTATCCTTCATTAACTCCTGTTACCATGTTGTTTATTAAAGCTCTTGTTAAACCATGAAGAGCTCTTACATCTTTATGATCATTGTCTCTAGTTACAACTACTGAATTATCTTCTACAGCTATGTTTATTTTGTTACTCATAGCTTTTACTAACTCTCCCTTTGGTCCCTTTACAGTAACAACGTTATCTGGTGTTACTGTAACAGTTACTCCATTAGGGATAGCTACTGGAAGTTTTCCTACTCTTGACATTTATTGCACCTCCTATTCTCCAATTACCATATGTAGCAAAGTACTTCTCCGCCAACGCCTAATTTTCTTGCTTCTCTATCTGTAACAATTCCTTTAGAAGTAGAAACTACAGCTACTCCTAGTCCGTTTAAAACTTTAGGAGTTTCATCTTTTCTACAATAAACTCTTAAACCTGGTTTTGATATTCTTTTAAGACCAGTTATTATTCTCTCTTTGTTTTGTCCGTATTTCATTGAGATTCTTAGCATATCTACAGAACCATCTCTATATTCTTCTAAATCTCTTATATAACCTTCTGTAAGCATTATATTTGCTATGGCTTTTTTTATGTTAGATGAAGGAACTTCTACTACTTCATGTCTAACTACATTTGCGTTTCTTATACGTGTTAATAAATCTGCTATTGGATCAGACATTACCATTTATTTTGCCTCCTTTCGCTTTTCGAATATTACCAGCTGGCTTTTTTGCATCCAGGTATTTCACCTTTGTAAGCAAGCTCTCTAAAACATATACGACAGATACCGTATTTTTTTAATACCGCATGTGGTCTTCCACAAATTCTGCATCTTGTATAAGCTCTAGTTGAATGTTTTGGTGTTTTATTCCATTTTTCTATTAAAGCTTTACGTGCCATAGATTTCCCTCCTTAATTAACGAGCAAATGGCATTCCAAGGAATCTTAATAGTTCTCTTGCTTCCTCGTCAGTCTTTGCAGTTGTTACAAAAATTATATCCATACCTCTAATTTTATCAATCTTATCAAATTCTATTTCTGGGAATATTAATTGTTCTTTTATTCCTATAGCATAGTTTCCTCTTCCATCAAATGATTTACTTGAAACTCCGCTGAAATCTCTAACTCTAGGTAAAGCCACATTTATTAATTTATCTGCAAATTCATACATGTTTTGTTTTCTTAATGTAACTTTACAACCTAGTGGCATATCTTCTCTTATTTTAAAGTTAGCTACTGATTTTTTAGCTTTAGTTAATATTGGTTTTTGACCAGTTATTTTAGCTAAATCTTCTACTGCCGCTTCAAGAGATTTTTGATTCTCTTTAGCTTCACCAACACCCATATTGATAACTATTTTTTCAAGTTTTGGCACTTCCATTATATTTTTATATCCGAACTTATCCATTAAAGCTGATACTACTTCTTTTTCATACTTTTCTTGTAATCTTGGCATCATCCTTTATACCTCCTTTCAAGAATTAAAATGTTTCTCCGCACTTTTTGCATATTCTTACTTTTGTTCCATCTTCTAAAATCTTATTACTGATTCTAGTAGCTGATTTGCATTTATCACAATATAGCATTACTTTTGAGCTAAATATTGGGGCTTCTTTATGTATTATTCCACCCTGCATATTTTCTCTATTTGGTTTTTGATGTTTAGTTACTACATTTACATCTTTAACTATTACTTTACCTTTTTTAGGTAATACAGATAAAACTTCTCCAATTTTGCCTTTATCTTTACCAGATATAACAACAACTGTATCTTTTTTTCTTACATGTATTTTGCTCATTATTTAGCCACCTCCTTGTATTATTATAAAACTTCAGGTGCTAATGATAGTATTTTATTGAACTCTTTATCTCTTAGCTCCCTTGCAACTGGTCCAAAAATACGAGTTCCTTTTGGGTTTTTATCATCTTTTATTATAACTGCTGCATTTTCATCAAATTTTATGTAAGAACCATCTGCTCTTCTTAATCCTTTAACTGATCTTACTATAACAGCCTTTACAACTTCACCTTTTTTAACAACACCGCCTGGTGTTGCACTTTTAACGCTAGCAACTATTACATCTCCGATATTTCCCCATTTTCTGTGGGAACCACCTAAAACTCTTATACACATAATTTCCTTTGCTCCGGAATTATCTGCTACCTTTAATCTTGTTTGTTGCTGAATCATGTAAAATACCCTCCTTTCGGCTTTTTGCTACAAACTATTTAGCTTTTTCTACTACTTCAACAAGTCTCCATCTTTTTTGTTTTGATAATGGTCTTGTTTCCATTATTAATACTTTATCATTTATATTAGCTGTATTATTTTCATCATGAGCTTTAAACTTAGTAGTTCTGTTCATTATTTTACCATATAATGGATGACGAACCTTTGTTTCTACTGCAACTACTATTGTCTTATCCATTTTATTTGAAACTACTCTACCCATTCTTGTCTTTCTATTTGATCTTTCCACAGGATTTACCTCCCTTCAGTTTTACTGTTGATATGCTCTTATCTCTTCTTCTCTTAAGATAGTTTTAATTTGAGCTATTGATTTTTTTACTTCTCTAATTCTCATTGGGTTTTCTAACTGACCTGTAGCTAATTGAAACCTTAAATTGAATAATTCCGCTTTTAGATCATTTAACTTTGATTGTAACTCTTGTGGGCTGCTTTTTCTTAATTCTTGTAATTCTCTAGCCTTCATTTACTTCACCACCCATTTCTTCAAAATCTCTTCTTGTTACAAACTTAGTTTTAACTGGTAGTTTGTGTGAAGCAAGTCTCATAGCTTCTCTTGCAACTGTTTCACTTACACCAGAGATTTCAAATAAAACTCTACCTGGTTTTACAACAGCTACCCAGTATTCTGGTGAACCTTTACCAGAACCCATACGTGTTTCTGCTGGCTTTTCTGTTACAGGCTTATCTGGGAAGATTTTTATCCAAACCTTTCCTCCTCTTTTAACGTATCTGTTGATAGCTATTCTGGAAGCTTCTATTTGGTTGCTTGTAATCCAACCACATTCAGTTGCTTGTATTCCGAAATCACCGTATGCTATGAAGTTACCTCTTGTAGCTTTACCCTTCATTCTGCCACGTTGTACTTTACGACGCTTAACTCTTTTAGGCATTAACATATGTTATTCCTCCTTCCTTATGCGTTAGCTTCTTCCTTTTCATTTATATTCTTTCTAGCTGGAAGAACTTCTCCTTTATACACCCAAACTTTAACACCGATTTTACCATAAGTAGTATTAGCTTCAGCAAATCCATAATCAATATCTGCTCTTAAAGTTTGTAGTGGAATTGTTCCCTCATTATAGTGTTCTGTTCTAGCTATTTCTGCTCCAGCAAGTCTTCCTGAACAAGCTGTTTTTATACCTTTAACACCTGTTCTCATTGCTCTTTGTATAGATTGTTTCATAGCTCTTCTGAAAGCTATTCTTTTTTCTAATTGCTGAGCTATATTTTCAGCTATTAATTGAGCATCTGCTTCAGGTCTTTTTACTTCTACTATATTAATTAAAATATTTTTGTTTGAAACGATTTTTTGAAGTTGGTTTTTTAGTGATTCAATTCCTTGACCACCTTTTCCTATAATCATACCTGGTTTAGCAGTATATATATTTAATTTTATTCTTTTTGCTGCTCTTTCAATTTCTATTCTTGATACACCAGCTGCATAAGAATTTTTTTTAACAAAATTTCTTATTTTGTGGTCTTCTACTAAGTTATCAGCAAAATTTTTCTTATCAGCATACCATTTAGCATCCCATTCTTTAATTACGCCGACTCTTAAGCCGTGTGGATGTACTTTTTGACCCATCGAATTCCCTCCTCTTCTTAAACTCTTTCTTTAACAACTAAAGTTAAATGACTTGTTCTCTTTCTTATTCTAAACGCTCTACCTTGAGCATGTGGTTGATATCTTTTTAATGTTGGTCCTTGACCTACATATGCTTCTGATATATATAAACTATTAACATCTAAATTTAAATTGTTTTCTGCATTTGCAACAGCTGATTTTAAAGCTTTGTAAATTACTTCCGCTGCATCCTTTGGAGTGTATTTTAATATAGCAAATGCTTCATTAACATCTTTACCTCTTACTAAGTCAAGAACAACCCCAATTTTGCTTGGAGACATTCTTACATATCTAACTATAGCCTTAGCTTCCATTGAATTTTACCTCCTTCCAGCTTATCTTAAACGAGATGATTTTTCTGACTTGTCATCATGTCCTCTATATGTTCTAGTAAGAACAAACTCTCCTAACTTATGACCTACCATGTCTTCAGTTATGTAAACAGGGACATGTTTTCTTCCATCATGAACAGCAACAGTATGGCCGATCATTTGTGGGAATATTGTTGAACTTCTTGACCAAGTCTTTAAAACTTTCTTTTCTCCATTTTTGTTCATTTCGTTTATTCTTTTTAAAAGTACCTCTTGAATATATGGTCCTTTTTTAACTGATCTACTCACTATATTTGCCTCCCTTCGCGTAATCATATGATTACAAGATTGAAGAGAATATTAATATTCTCTTCAAACTATTTATCATTTCTTCTCTTAACAATAAATCTATCAGAGTATTTCTTATTCTTTCTTGTTTTGTATCCAAGTGCTGGTTTACCCCATGGAGTACGTGGACTTGGATGTCCGATAGGAGATCTACCTTCACCACCACCGTGTGGATGGTCATTAGGATTCATTACAGAACCTCTTACTGTAGGTCTTACTCCCATATGTCTCTTTCTTCCTGCTTTACCTATGTTAACAATTTCGTTTGTTTGGTTAGATACAACACCTATAGTTGCTCTACATTCAATTCTTATATATCTAACTTCTCCACTAGGTAATCTTACTTGAGAATAGTCTCCTTCTTTAGCCATAAGTTGGGCTGAGTTACCTGCTGATCTAACAAGTTGTGCTCCTTTTCCAGGTGCTAACTCTATATTATGAATAACTGTACCTACTGGTATATTTCTTATAGGTAAGCAGTTACCTACTTTTATATCTGATTCTGGTCCAGATACTACTGTATCTCCAACTTTTAATCCAACTGGTGCAATCATATATCTCTTTTCACCATCAGTATACACTACAAGAGCTATAAATGCTGTTCTATTTGGATCATATTCTATACTAACAACTTTAGCTGGAATATTATCTTTATTTCTCTTAAAATCTATTACTCTATATTTTCTTTTAGCTCCGCCACCAATATGACGAACTGTTATTTTACCATTTGCGTTTCTTCCACCACTTTTCTTTAATGAAACAAGAAGTGATTTTTCTGGTGTACTTGTTGTTATTTCTTCAAAAGTACACATAGTCATTTCTCTTCTTGTAGGGGTGGTAGGTCTAAAACCTTTAACAGCCATTTGTTTCCCTCCTTCTTTAGCTTATCTGGCTCTCGCCAATAACGGCTTTATTGTTTATAGTCCTTCGAAGAATTCAATTGTTTTACTATCTTCTGTTAACTTAACAATAGCTTTTTTATAATCTGATCTTTTTCCTATATGGACACCAACTCTTTTAGTCTTTCCCATAATTCTAGCTGTTTTAACATCGTCAACTTTAACGTCAAATATTGTTTCAATAGCATTTTTAATTTGAGATTTGTTAGCATGTATATCTACTACAAAGGTGTACTTTTTGTCAGCCATTGAAGCCATTGTTTTTTCAGTAATAAGAGGTCTTCTTATTATATCGTAGTTAGTTAGCTTCATTATGCATACACCTCCTCAATTTTGGATACAGCATCCTTAGTTATAACAACTTTATCATACTTTAATACATCATATACGTTAATGTTGTTTACCGGAATAATCTGTACTCCTTCAATGTTTCTTGCTGATTTATAAACATTTTCTTCAGAATTATTTGTTATAATTAAAGTTTTCTTTGCATCAAATGCATTAAGCATTTTAACTACTTCTTTAGTTTTTGGTGTTTCTAATTTTATATCATCAACAACTATCATTAACTTTTCGTTAACTTTTGAAGTTAATGCTGATTTTATAGCAACCTTCTTCATTGATTTAGGGATTGACATTCTGTAGTCTCTTGGCTTTGGCGCAAAAACAATACCACCATGTATCCATTGTGGTGCTCTTATTGAACCTTGTCTTGCTCTACCTGTTCCCTTTTGTCTCCAAGGCTTTATTCCGCCTCCTGAAACTTCAGCTCTTGTTTTAGCTGATTGAGTTCCTTGTCTTTTATTTGCTAGCAATGCTTTTACTACTTGATGCATAGCATATGTATTTACCTCTACACCAAATACGCTATCTGCTAATTGTAAATCTCCAACTTTTTCTCCGTTTTGGTTAAATAAATCTACTTTAGGCATTCTGCATCCTCCTTTCTATTTAAATTAAGCCTTAACTGTATTTCTTATTTGTACTAAACCTTTATTTGGTCCTGGTACTCCGCCTTTTATTAATATTAGATTCTTTTCAGGTATTATTCTAACAACTTCAAGATTTAAAACTGTTGTGTTAACGTTACCCATATGTCCTGGCATTCTCTTGTTTTTAAATGTTCTTGATGGATCTGAAGAAGCACCCATTGAACCAACTGCTCTATGGAATTTTGAACCGTGAGTCATTGGTCCTCTGTGAGCATTCCATCTTCTGATTGTTCCTTGGAATCCCTTACCTTTTGAAACTCCTGATATATCAACTCTTTCTCCAGCTTCAAAAACATCTGCTTTTATTTCTTGACCTATTTCTAAGCTATTTGAATCTTCTAATTTAAATTCTTTTATATGTCTTTTAACTGAAACACCTGCTTTTGCAAAGTGTCCTTTTACTGGTTTGTTTCTTAATTTTTCTCTTATATCACCGAAAGCAACTTGTATTGCTTCATAGCCGTCCTTTTCTACAGTTTTCTTTTGGATAACTGTACATGGACCTGCTTCTATTACAGTAACTGGTATAACTTTACCATTTTCATTAAATATTTGAGTCATACCAAGCTTTTTACCTAATATAGCTTTTTTCATTTCTTTGCACCTCCTCAACATATTAGCGGATCACATCTATTTATGCAATCATAATAGTTAGCAATAGATTTCTCTATTACTTAAATAAATTATAGTTTGATTTCTATATCTACTCCAGCTGGTAAATCTAATCTCATTAATGCATCAACAGTTTTTGGTGATGGACTAATTATATCGATTAGTCTTTTATGAGTTCTTATTTCGAACTGTTCTCTAGCGTCCTTGTATTTATGTGGAGCTCTTAAAATAGTAACAATATCTTTTTCTGTTGGTAGAGGTACTGGACCTGCAACCTTAGCTCCTGTTGTTTTAGCAGTTTCTACGATTTTTAAAGCTGATTGATCTAATAAACTATGATCAAAGGCTTTTAATCTTATTCTTATTTTTTGTTTTGCCATTTAATGTTCCCTCCTTTTCTGGTACGTTTCACTTATTACGCACAACAGCGGAAATATTCTGTAAACTGCTCCGGGTGTTGCATATTTTTTTATGAACACACCATTAGAATTATGATTACTAGAATAACCGTCGCTAGGTTCTAGACCTTAGCTTGCTTAATCAAGAATTTCCCATAAGTGTGGCAACCTCTTGAATCATCGCTGTTATTACATTACAACTTCTATAGTATACACTATTTTTTTTATTTTGACAAGTATTTTTAATTTTAAACTTTTAAAAATAAATTTATTTATAAATTTATATGTATTAAACTTATTTTTATAAACAAAAGGAAAGAGCGTCCTCTTTCCTTTTAGATATTATATATTTATATGTTAGCCTAACTATTTAAATTATTCAGATATTGTTGTAACAACTCCTGAACCTACTGTTCTTCCACCTTCTCTGATAGCGAATCTTAAGTTTTCGTGCATTGCTACTGGTGTAATTAATTCTACTGCCATATCTATATGGTCTCCAGGCATTACCATTTCTACTCCTTCTGGTAAGTTGATTGATCCTGTAACGTCTGTTGTTC